>NZ_JBFTQI010000622.1:0-3610 GCF_056398925.1 Pedobacter sp. 01T416_2 | reverse complement strand
TAATCTAAATTGTGCACAGAATTTAATCTCTCAATATACATGAATTTTCTTCGTCTACAGGATACAATAAACAAATCAGAGTTCRTACAGAATGGTCGACCTGCTATCTTTTTAAATCAACTTAAGGATGTAAACATCATTATCGGAGCTAATAACAGTCGGAAAAGTCGGTTTTTACGG
The DNA here is from genome assembly GCF_056398925.1 of Pedobacter sp. 01T416_2. Taxonomy (NCBI): domain Bacteria; kingdom Pseudomonadati; phylum Bacteroidota; class Sphingobacteriia; order Sphingobacteriales; family Sphingobacteriaceae; genus Pedobacter; species Pedobacter sp. 01T416_2. The sequence continues at coordinate 3,430 of NZ_JBFTQI010000622.1, read as the reverse complement.
AATATTATCAAACGTGAATCAAAACTTTTATTAGAGGGTGATTTTGATCTCAATCAAGATTATTTGGAAAGTCTAGAAATCTTTAAGCCACTTGTTGCGGTTTCTGCAAAAAGTATCAATGAACATATTATTATGGTGGGTTTTAGCGGATCGATTGATGAAAGCCAGACTTCACAGGACCTGAATAATTACTTTTCTGTCCACAGCTCACCAAATAATTCGTTACACTTGGGAAAGCTTGCCGAACACCTAAAAAACATCAACGATCAATTACTACTTACTATTGTTGAGGAGGGGTTTTCAGAAATTAAGAAACTCATTTCACTGGTATTGCCAGTGCTCGACTGTCTTTTTAAGATGTATACTCAAATACAGGATGCAGGAGATGGTAACCCGTTTCCTACTGCTTCCGGAAACATTGCATCCAACATTAGGTTGACCCTGCCTAATACCTCAGAGGGAGATTGGGTCGAGCACGTTGACCTTAAGCTTGAAATTTTCAGAAAATTAAATGCATATTTAACTAAACTAAATACGCTAAGTTTTGAGCCTTTTCGAAAGGCTATGGTTTATATTCCTGTTCTTAGATCTTCAAGAATGCTTGAAGGAGTCAGTGGAGATGTTTTCAAATCAACTTTAATCAAGCAGCATAGTCTCGCAGACGTGCGTTCCCTCAGTATTGAAACCGGTCTTGATTTATATGACAAGATCGAGCTAGCACGAAATGGATCAAAAAAAGGCCGACAGGACTTCACTGAATTTGAGTCTTTTATTAGCGAGGTTTTCTTTCAGGGCAGAGAAGTTGATATTGTTGCTCAGAAAAACAAGGGTAATAGCGATAAACATATTCGCCTCTCTATTGCAGGTGAGATGGACGATGTTGCCATTTATGATCTTGGCGATGGCGTTCAGGCAGTGATCAATTTGTTGTTTCCAATTTTTACCGCGCCTGACAATTCGTGGATTTTCATAGACGAACCTGAAAACAATCTTCATCCGGGTTTTCAAAACATTTTCATTAAAGCGATTTCGGAAAACACCGCAATTGCGAAAAAGAACCATCGGTATTTTATCAATACCCATTCAAACCATATACTATCTGAAACCCTTCTGAGTACTGCGGATACCGAGATATTAGTTTTCAGCCGTAATGACGAGACCTCTTCCTCGATTAGATCATTTGCAGGCAATGAATATGCTACCCTTGAAATGCTCGGCGTTTTCAACACCTCAGTACTGGTCAGCAACTGCACCATCTGGGTAGAAGGCGTTACAGACAGATTGTATCTTCGAGCTTTTATGTATGCTTATTGTAGTTGGGAAGAAAATGCAAGGGTCGCCCCAATTGAGGGAATGAACTTTACTTTTATCGAATATGCAGGTTCCAATCTAATCCATTATGACTTCATGGATAGTTCCATCGATCCTGGCGATCAGTTAGTAATGCGGGAAATMAAATCTTTTTTTGTCAATTCAAATGTATTTCTGCTGGCCGATTCCGATTTTAACCAAGAACTCAAACACGAATTCTACAAGGCAATAAAAAAGAAGAACTTTAAATATTTCAATACTGAACTTCCGGAAATTGAAAACCTCATACCTAATCACATCTTAAAAAAATGGTTGATTGATGAGATTGGTTGTAAAGAGCAAGAGGTGAACTCATGTTTTATTTCTCGAGATGACTCATTGAAGTTAGGTGCTTATTTTACAGACAAATTTTCCTACGGAAAGAAACGTTTTAGAAAGTTCACTTCTGAGGGCCAAGGAGGTACATTGAGGGGAGACTATAAAAAAAGTCTTGCCGAGTATATATATAAATCTATCCTGGAGAAAAAGTTTACCTGGTCCGATTTAAAGGAAAGCTTAGTAATACCCAAGCTAGTTACGGAACTATTGGACTTCATTGACAGCAAAAATTTAGTATAGAAAAAGATATTTAATTACTGCTTTTTGTATGGACCTACAACGTTGAAGACAATTTGCTCTTTTCGATCTGGTGGCTTACAGTACAATTGCACGAACAGGTAATTCAACTTTAAATTTGGTATATATTTATTTATGGGAAACGCTATCGATGACCTTCAAAACCATTTTAATGAGGCTAAGGCTCAAAATGAATTTGAATTTGTGATGACTTTGCTCAATTACAAGAGCATCGGATCTCCCCAACTACAGGCTAATCTACATGAATGGTTTGAGGCCATGCAGATGTACATTGAACTTTACAACCAATATTCAGGGATGGAAAAAACAAGAATGGCAGCACTGTTATACTCCACGTTTTTTGAACAGCGACTTTTATAACATCATAGGAAATTTGTGTCGTGGTATATTAGGGATGATGGCGACGTCTTATCTTTTTTGGAAGACTAAAAAGTATGAAAGATTGCTTGGCATAGGCGCAGGTTCCGTTTTTATTAGTCTCAATTTTGATATATCAGAAATCAATTTCAGTTTTTAGTAAACCAGATCTCTTGCAATTATCGTGACCGTGCTAAAAACATCCATGAACCATATGAGAATTTTATATTGTTTTAAACAATGTCTGGTGTACCGGGTAAATTTTTTCGGTGCAAACTATATCTATAATCTAATCGAAACAAAGATTTTCTAACAGCTAACCTAGGCATAGCATTTTCGCCTTTTATACTACGCATAATTTCGCTCCTTTTTTTGAAAAATATCAGTCACTTTCATGATAATATTTGACCATAAAAAGTTACCCAACATTTGTAAACTAATTTGAGTTACGATAATATTGGCAATCTTACTTAATAAATAATATATTGGTGGAATTATCACGAGCCATGCAAAAAAAAAAAAACACAAACTAAATCTACAACGGGGACTGTTTCCGCCCAACCTACAAAAAGATTTTTCGTAGCGATGTTAACAAGAGATATTGCCTTGATGGATGCAATTATGGACTTACTTGATAATTGCATTGACGGAGTGCATCGACAAAATAAGAAAAAGGCAGTTGAAGACAGTTATAGCGGTTACTATGGAGAAATCACTATCAATGAAAATGAATTCATTTTAAAGGACAATTGCGGTGGTATTCCTTTAGAAATCGCAAAAAACTACGCGTTCAAAATGGGGAGATCGGAAGAATATCACGATGATGATAATCTTGAAACCCTTGGAATGTATGGCATAGGTATGAAACGCGCGATATTTAAAATCGGAATGGAGGCAGATGTCGTGTCTTTTGATAAAGACGATATTTTCAAGGTCAGTATCCCTAAATTTTGGTCATCAAATCCGGACTGGCACTTTGATTATACGCTTTTAAATAAACTGCACTTGGACGGCATTTTGTCCGAGGAAGGAACTTCCGTTAAAATTACAAGCCTTCATACGAACATCAGCCAACAATTTAAAGATAAAAGCGGTTTTTTAAGAGATTTAACCATTGCCCTAAAGC
>NZ_JBFTQI010000621.1:0-3612 GCF_056398925.1 Pedobacter sp. 01T416_2 | reverse complement strand
CTCCTGTATAGCCGGCCTCTTTTGCCTCCATTATAGCTTACATAATTTTAAAATCTATCATTGGCAGTTCCACCCTAAAAGAAATCTATAACGTAGTTTATCGAATAGAACCCCATAAATGCGTCCTCTTCCTTAGTAAAAGCTTCATAGTCCTACCTCAGAGCACTAGTTTAGTATCCGCACCAACTGATTGCAATAGCACTTAACAGCTGCTTTGCTGAAATTAGACTACCCTTTCACAGGAATACCTTTTGGCGGATTTCGGGATTATCCGAGCGTATCGAAATTGTAGTGGGCATATTGATCCGCAAATTATTATGTGCCAGACTCCGCATAACTGGACGTGCAATCTTATCCATTCCTTCAGCCAGAATTTTCGATCTCCCAATCCATTGGTCGCCTCATTAGATGTCTTTTCCTCATGTTTCCTTTTTGTTTGAGCGGTTGAGCTTTCGCAAAATGCGGGAAGCAGTGCCRAACAGGTCATCCATTGTACTAATTTAATCTTCATCATTGATGTTCTACAGTTTACCCTCCTCCCTAAGGCCTTTGAGTGCAGTTCTGATAATAGGCTTTTGACCTTAGCAGTCCTATCGAGTAGGACCTGAGGCCTCAGGTTAAAAATCAAAGGTACTCAAGCCTTAAGATTTAGAAGGGGTGATAATTATTTAAAAAGGGATGACTATTTAGTCTTTCTTGTTGTGTCAGAATATTAAAGTTTATGGGACGGAAATTGATGATTAGATGTTGAGATTAGAATATATCAGCGCAAGAAAACATTTTCGTGAAATTATATGCTTTTTTAATTTCTGTGTCAAACAAGTAGGCAATAGTTTCTTTTACTTTTCTTCCAGGGCCTGTCGCAGGTTTCTACAAGAGCAAACGAAATATCGGTATCATAGTGGCAAAATAAATAGCTTTTAATATATCTAGCGGCCCCACATAACTAATCAATATTAACGTTTCGCATAACGGCAAAATCGAGTTCAGGACTTCAGACTCAGTTGGATGTATAGATAGATATCTTCCATTGAACACTTTAAATTTATCTCTTATATAGGGGCTACCCAAATAGCTTTTTACAGATGCTTACTTGGTCTTGATTTGATATTTATTTTGTGCAGATTCCGGCTATTTTCGTATCTTTACAGCAAAGAATTTGCATTAAAAAAATAGAGGTGAGCATTAGGTGCCTTAAAGCAAGGAATACAGCATAAAATACTGATTTACAGATATTTAAATCGAAAGGTTCGACTCCCTTCGGCTCCACTTAACGATTAAAGCGCTGACTATCAGCGCTTTAATTTTAAATAAAGGATTTGAACCTTCTTTCAATCCTTAATCGCAACAAATACGTTATCAATCGTTTAAATTATTTAAAATACTTTTGGGACAGTTTTCTGTGTAAAAATTCTATTTTCAATGGCGTTTTGTTTACACCATTTTTACACTAGAGTTATTACTGTTTATACTATGCAAATCAGCTTAAAGCTAATCCATTATACCCATAAGAAATATTCTGGTGGGGTCACATCCAATTACCCTTCAATATATCCACAAGCGTAAAGTCAAAAAGAATTCTTGACAAGTTGCCTACCTGAAAATTAGGACGCTAGAAGAAACAGGGTAAAAGACAGTGTGGGCATTTCGGCAAAAAAGTTTGAGTAAAACTGTAAGCATTCAAACACAAAACCCTTGCAAGCAACTAACTAACAAGGGTTTATATTTTTACTTAGTGGTCCCGACGAGAATCGAACTCATATCTAAAGTTTAGGAAACTTCTATTCTATCCGTTGAACTACGGGACCAATATCAATATTATTTATTGCCATAAGGCAATCTGGCAATTAATTATCAAAATAATCAGCATTAAATGTGCCTAACATTATTTTAATGGCGCAAATATAATAAAACTTCTTACCTAAAGCGGGCAAATTTAAAAATGTTTTAAGACCAAATTTCTTACTGATTTTTTAGTATCCCACCTTCATTGATTGATCTCAATTCATCAAATTTTAAATAACACGGTTAAGCAATTGCTATTAACATAGTTGACATGTAGCTACAATGCAACCTGATGAAATATAAAAGGATAGGCTTTTTATTTTAAAACGAGGACATTTGTAGTCTAATACTTTTTATTAGGTTGAAAAGGTCCAAAGATTAGCCACCCAAAAGACAAAACATTATCTTTCAATGCAAGGGACAGCCAAAAAGGAACACAAAACACTGTCAATCTATCCCATCATCCCTAAGCCACTGCATTCCCTACCTCCAAAAAAACCTACAGGACATATCCCTACATCCTGCAGTGTCTTAGCTGAGCGCGCCGTCAATACCTTGATGAGACGGAATAATTTCAATATCATTTAAAAAGCCCACAAAATCCTGTAACACATTCGTAATGTGCGCAAGCTCATGCTCCAAAAAGCCCATGGCCACCGGATCCTGATGCAGACTGAATATATCCTTAATGTTGTTTTCGTGCTCAATGAGCAAATCATTGAGCTTTTCGATCTGATCGCCTGTGGTAAGCGGCAACAAAGGCCCTTCAACGCCCTGACTCGCCGCATAGGCACCCAGCCCCCCGTATTCCAGACCTGCCTGGAACTGAGCAGAAAAAGCAGAGAGTCAAAACACTGGAGCAGTGCACTATGGCGGATATAATAGGCCATACCCACGCTACCTCTCTCAGAAGGAGAGTTCTTCCAGAAAAAATCAAATTCATCACGCAAATGACGTGCCTTACAAACGTTGCGGAATAACGCAGCAAACAGGTTTTCCACCCTGACCAATTCTGTTTTCATCATTCCAAATCGCCTCTAACAGAACTAATTTGACCAATGATATCCAAAAAAGGATATTTTAAGGACGAAAAGAGCTATTTTCTACATGAAAAGGCGATTTTTCGGGATGGACTTTAATTTAGATTAGTAATCAAAAGTTCCTTTCGTTCGTCCTGACGTAAGATCCTATTTACAGGAACAGCAATCTTTGTAACGAAAAGCTCTCCTTCCCTTGCAAAATAAAACGCTATATCGCCGCCATAAGCGAAACGGAGGCGCTGGCGGATATTTTTCAGTCCGGCATTTGTGCTGGCCGCACCAGCGCTAAGGTTTACCGCATTTGAAGTTTCGATAACCAGCTTACCATCTTCCACAATGGCAGTAATGCGAATTTCGTGGAGGGCATGGCCAACATCACCGTGCTTGAATATATTTTCGACCAGTGTCAGCAGCACCAGCGGGATAAAACGCAGTTCCATTGCCTGATCAGAAAAATAGCTCATTACCTTAAGCTCCATGTTTTTTCTGAGCTGGTAAAGATAGATCAGTTTTTCTACCTGCTCAATCTCCTCACCAAGCGATACCGTATCATCAAGATCACCCGAATCCACTGCATAACGCATCATCTCAGAAAGGGTCATCACCGCCTGAGAAGCCTCCTGGGAGAGCTCTGCGATACTATGATAGATAAAATCCAGCGTATTGAAAAGAAAATGCGGATTGATCTGTGCCTTTAAAAAATCGTTCTGTGCCTTTGAAAGTGCCCGCTTTATCCGTTCCTCCTCGATCACCTTTTCCAGCCGCTGTTTTTCCATCTCTTCAGTCT
>NZ_JBFTQI010000620.1:0-3633 GCF_056398925.1 Pedobacter sp. 01T416_2 | reverse complement strand
AAATAAGATAGGTCATGTACCAAAACTTTCCCTTACGGAAAACTGTTGGGCAATCCATTTTATGTTGATTGTCTTCGGGGACCATTACCAAGCCATATTTATAAGGCGTTTTTACTTCCTGATAAATCTTTTCCATGGTTTCGGCTGAAACAGGATTCGTGGTTTGAGCATTCAATGTTAATGCACTTACAAAAAGGAAAAATGCGAGGATTATCTTTTTCATTTGTACTTTAAATTAAACTTATAATAACCTGATCCTAGAGCAACCTTAGCTTTCCCCGCTTCTATACCTGCATCTGTAAACGTCGAATTGTATTCTTCGGAGATTTCATATTTCGGCAAAACCGGAAAGTAAATAGTTGCTTTTGTATTTACGGGGATATTCACCTCCAGTGTAAAAGTTCGGTCTGTTTTTTCCCATTTGCAAGAAATTTCGCCGTAGGGGGAATTGTAACGCACATCAGCTGAGGTTAAATCGCCCACCACTTCTGGTTCGATTTTAATATGGCTAAAAGCAATTGAATTTTCTGCCTGACGGATGCCGCCAACACCACTATACAGCCATTCCATTAAGTGCCCGAGCATAAAATGATTGTTGGATACGGTTGGCAAAGCGGCCCAAGATTCGGTTAAAGCCGTTGCGCCTTTGGCTAGCTGCATACCATAACCAGGTACATCCGAACGGCTGTTCATATCAAAAATCACATCCGATTTACCGGCATCTTCTAAAACACGTAACACATAACGATAACCGATATCGCCTGCTGTTAAACTGTTTTTACGATCTCTGATATCTTTAACCAAATTATCGATTACTGCATTTTTATGCTTTTCTTCAACCAGTTCCATATAAACCGCCATTGCATTTGCAGTTTGAGATCCTGTTGCATACTGTTTGCTTTTTGCATCAAAGAATTTATGGTTGAATGCATTTTTTACTTCAAGGGCAAGTTTTGCATAGGCCATTGCATCAGCTTTTTTGCCCAGCAGCGCAGCCGTTTTTTCTAAAATTTTTAAATCATAGTAATAAATGGCTGTACCCGTAATGCCCATTGGCGTTAACTGAGAAACGCCGGGAGGTTTTGGCCCCAGATCATACCAATCGCCTAAACCTTGCGATAAAATGTGGTTATTTGCTTTGGTGCCCAAATAATCGATGTAACGCTGCATCATTGGGTAATAATCAACCATAGCCTGTTTATCGCCATACCACTGATATAAATACCATGGTATTAAAATGCCACTGCTGCCCCATTCAGGCGAATCACGGAACATATCGCCACCCCATTCAAATTTTACATACTCAGGCGCAATTTCAGGGATCAAGCCGCTAGCCAATTGCGAGTTTTTCATGTCTTGCAAGGCTTTTTTAAACAAAGCTGCAGCATTGTAATTATATCTTACAGAACTGCCCATTAAATGCAATTCCTCTAACCAACCCAATTTTTCACGGTGTGGGCAATCGGTAAAAACACTAACCATGTTGCTTTTAATCGCCCAATCGATCAGGCTGAAAGTTTTATTGAACAACTCGTTAGACGATGAAAACTTACCTACCTGCTCAGCAGCATTTCGGATATGTAAAGCTTTTAAACCTTCTACTACCGATTTGTTAGATGGATTTTCTTTACCGTTTGGAACAGCCCCTTTAACCTGCAGATAGCGAAAGCCTGTATAAAAGAACTTAGGACGCCAGATTTCCAAACCATCTCCTTTTAAAATGTAGGTAAAATAAGATGGGCTGCCTATATTTTTTTGTGTTACCGAACCATCAGCTTTTAATAATTCGGCCGGGGTAATGCGAACCGTATCGCCTTTTTTACCTCGGACTTTCAATTCGATAATTGCAGAAGCGTTCTGGCCCATATCATAAACCCATTCGCCATGGGCAACCGGATTAATATTTTGAGGAGAAAAATTTTCGAAAATCTTTACAGGTTCTTCTCTTTGGGCATTTAGTTTCGGACCATCAGCTAATAACGACGATTTCCATCTGCTATCGTTAAAACCTGCTAAATTCCAGCCTTTTTGCTCGAGGTTGGCATTGTAATCTTCACCGCCATAAATGCTTGAAAAAGTTATGGGTGATGGCGCGGTTTTCCAACTTTGGTTACTGATGATATTCGCTGAAGTTCCATCCGTATATTCGATCAACAGCCTGCAGATCATTTTCGGATAACCATAAGCTACTTTTAATTTTCTATACCTTTCTTTAACTGGAGGAATATAATAAAAACCATTGCCCAGSATCACTCCTATTGCATTTTCACCTCTCTTAAGCTGTTTAGTTAAATCATAAGTCAGGTACAAGGCCTCTTTATCATACTTCGTCCAGCCGGGTGCTAAAAAGTCGTCGCCAACTTTCGCTCCGTTTAAACTCATTTCAAAATGGCCTAAACCAGAAATAAAAGCAGTAGCTTTTTTAATTGTCTTCGTTACCGTAAAACCTTTGCGGAACATCGGCAAGATATTATTGCCAATGTATTTGTCTTTTTTACCATCCGTTGGCAGACTATTTACGTTAGAGTCTGCCAGTTTTTCGTAGGCAATCCATTTTGCACCTTTCCAATCGGCTGTGTTGAGCAATCCCATTTGCCAAAAGGCCGAAGCGCTCCAGCCAGATTCATGCCCGAAATTATCCCAAACACGGACTTTCCAATAATAGGTTTTGCTTGATAATAACTTTTTACCTTTATATTTAATCTGTAATGATTGGCCTGAGTTTACTTTTTTAGTATCCCAAACATCCCCAATATTTTTATTTAAATTGCTTAAACTGCTAGAAACTACGATTTGATAGCTTGTTTGCATAATATTGTGTTTAGCTGATTGCAGTTTCCAGCTCAAACCCGGCGAAAGAACATCGATGCCAATAGGATTATTCCGATACGCACAATCCAATTGAGCAACCTTAATATCTTGCGCAAAAAGCGGGATGCTTAACAGATAAAGCCAAGAAAATATTACAAGTTTGCTCATTCACTATTGCACACCGTTTCGGATGTTTTGGTTAGGTTTATAAATGGTCATCAGCGATAAATTTTTTCAGAAATAAATTCTCAATTCTATGGAATTAAGCCTTATAAATTTATTAACTTTAAAATGCGATCACTAATTCAAATATAAATGTTTTTTTTAAATATGAAAACATATATTCGTATTTAAATTATACAAAATCTTCTCTTGGATAAATAAGAAAGCATTTTGTATGTTTGAAATTGTAAAAAATACGATACAGCCAAATTTAAACCCGCATGAACGAAAAAGAATCGAAGTACCAAGCCCCTGCTTTGGATAAAGGACTTGATATATTGGAGTATTTATCAGCACAATCTATCCCATTGTCTCAAACTGAAATTGCTATTGGTATTGAGAAAACGCCAAACGAAATTTACAGGATGTTGATRAGTCTGGAAAGTCGTGGCTATATTTTACGTGATGAAGTTTCGGGCAAGTATAGGCTATCGTTAAAGCTTTTTTACCTCTCGCACCGGCACTCGCCTATTGATGAACTGCGTAAAGCTGCCCAGTTTCCTTTAGAGGAACTGGCAAATAGTATCCGTCAATCTTGCCATTTGAGTATTTTGTACATGAACCAGGTAATGGTGATTATTCATGCGAAAAGTCCGGGGC
>NZ_JBFTQI010000619.1:0-6431 GCF_056398925.1 Pedobacter sp. 01T416_2 | reverse complement strand
CAATAGGGCCGATAATATTTCAAGCTGGGCCCGTGATTATAATACCGAACCAGATATTTTTACCTATCAGTTTAATGGGAACTCTGGAAAATTCGTCCTTAAAAACGATGTGAATAAAACGCCTTTATTGCTTCCATATAAGGCTTTAAAAATAGTTCCAAACCTTGCAAGCGAGGTATTTGATGTTTGGGATGCGGCCGGGGTGAAATATAAATTCTCTCCCTCAGGTACCCCGGATAATGGTTACACCTCTTGGAGTATGAGCCAGATGACCTCAGCGAACAATCCAGGCAACACTATATATTTTCAAGAAAGCGGTGGGCTGGATGAGCTGGCTAGAAGTTACGGGGAGCATGTAGTCTTTGACGACATCGACGATGAGTCGTTGATATGGAGGGACTGCTATCCGGATGTGGGCACAGAATTCAATGGGGTTAAACCCTATTCCGATGTGCTGAGTTATTACGATGCTTATTATGCCGGTGATTACGGAACCAACCGGTCTGATGGTATCCCCCAGCTCATCACGTTTCTGAGCGGAAAAGTGAAGTTTACCTTCGCTACAACAAACTACATGTTGCAGAAGATCGAGATTATGGATCTTTCTAATACCGTCAAGCAGAGCATGGAATTTGTATATGTGTCCAAGCCGACCCAAAGAGTCCTTTTGAAGGAAATTAATTTTTATGATGCAAATCATACTTTCTTGAACCATTACCTGTTTGATTATTTATATGAAGACAATGGGATTCCGCTAAGTGATATAGCGGGAACGGATCATTGGGGATACTATAATAGCAGTCCATCTCAGGGACTGGGAAAACAGCTGCCAAATGTATCGATTCCCAGGTTGCACCGCCCGGCGCTAGTGCTCAATAGCACAAATAACCGGGAGTCGGTAGAGACGCTAATGAAGACATTTGTGCTCAATAAGGTTACTTATCCTACTGGGGGATTTACTATCTACGATTATGAATGCAACAAAATTAATCCTTCGGCAGTGTCTCCAGGAAGAGATGTAGGTGGGCTAAGGGTTAAAACCATATCGAAATATGCCAGTCCAACAAGTACCCCTGAAACCAGGACATATGAATATCCAGGCTGGAACATAGACTTTCTGCCAGGGAATGTGGAGGATTATTCCTATTCTGTAGCTGGACTGGTCCCCGACCTGGCTCCGTTTGGTTCTTCTACAACCCCTTGGAGTCAGTTCAGGAGAAGATACCTGTTCAGTGATCCCCTTTTTAATATCAGCCCGCATGGCAGTCCGGTGGTATATGATCAGGTATCGGAATATATCGGTAATGGACAGCAAAATGTCGGGAAAATCAGCTATAATTACGATTTTACGCCAGCTGAGAAAACGACATATCCAAGCAACGGTTATATCGACTTTTATAGCTTTAATGACCCGATACGCTATAAGCAATATCTAAAGCCGTTCAAGGACTGGACCTCTGGTAACCTGATTGGAAAAGCATATTATAAGAATAATAATGGTAATTACGATCTGGTGAACGCTGAAGACTATGAATACCAGGATCTGCCCGGAGAGAGTGTTAGGGGATTCAAGTATGACAGATATGTGGAATATAATCTTGATGGCTGCGCTATCAGGCCAAACTTCCGCATTCCTGAGGATGCAGATTATTATCTGGTTCAATATGGAGGTGAGCCTTATAACTATGGCGATTATTATATTGAGTCGGGATACAGAAGACTCATATCCAAAACGGTGACGAGTGGTGACGGAGTGATTGAAAAAACTAAGTTTGAATATGCAAATAACCTCCTGGATGCCCCCACAAATTCCAAGATGTACAAGAGTAACGGCGATAGCGTTATTAGTGTTTTTAAATATCCGCACGATTTTATCGGACAGCAGCCCTATGCGGACATGGTAAATCTATACCATAAGTGGTCTCCGGTGATAGAACAGGTTAATTACAAGAACGATATCCTGGGGACAAATATCCTTAGTACAACCCGGACCAATTACAGCGACTGGGGCAATTCGATAATTGCGCCGAGTACTGTAGAGGGAAGGAATATGGCTACGGGAACTGATGAGACCCGTTTGCGCTATCACAACTATGATACTAAAGGGAATCCATTAACGATCTCTAAGGAGAACGGATCAAAAATAAGTTACCTCTACAGTTACAATTCCCAGTTTCCAATTGCGGAGATCAAAAACGCAGATTATGCGACAGTAGAGTCGTTATTGGGGGGTAGCAGTGCGGTGAGTAGCTTCAGCAATCAGGCTAGTCCCGACAAGACTGCGATTGATAACTTTCTTTTGCCGCTGAGGAACAATCTTCCCGATGCATTTATTTCGAGCTATGTATATAAACCATTGATTGGTATGGTTAGCCAGACGGATGCGAAGGGGATGACGGTTTATTATGAGTACGATGCTTTCCAGCGGTTGAAACTGGTCCGTGACCAGAATAATAACATTGTCAAGACCTATTGTTATAACTATGCGGGCCAGGTTACGGACTGTAATGCAGGTGGAGGGACGACAACACCTCCGGCGCCTTCGCCGGTTTATGCGCGGGTTGAGGTGGAGAATTCGGTTTCGAGCCCGACAAGTGACGGTAGTAGTACTGATGCGGATTTCTATATAGCCCTTTACAGCGATGCGAACTGTACGCAGTCTGTTTCTTTGCCACAGTCGATTGATGTGAATGTTGGGACCAGTTCAAGTGCTTATGAGAACAACAATTACTCGACTTTGAGCTGGACGAATACCTATACGGTTCCGTCCAATACCAACCGGCTCTACCTTGGGCGTTTTACCACCGATTGGTGGTATTGGTATTACGACCCTTATTATGAGCAGATTATCAATTCTTACTATTATTACTACCAGATAGAAGATAATGGAATGAATACCTATATCCCTGCAGCAACCTATTAGATGAAAACGAACATGAAGACCTATTTTCCATTATTTACCCTGTTACTGATGCTGGCGGGGATATCCAATACCTTCAGCCAGGAGTCTATTAAACAGGAGGCTGTTAAAAGTAAAAAAGAGCGTCAGGAAGTGCTATCAAAGGAGCTGGGGCTGAACCCGGAACAGTCTTTGCAACTTCTGGCAGAGCAGGAGAAATACGGCCAGCAGGTTACCCGCGTATTGCGGGATACTTCATTCCGTGGCCAGAAGCGGGGCATGGAGCTAAAGGCGCTTTCAGAGCGCCACCAAGCTGTGCTGAGGCTATTGCTTAGCCCCCAGCAGCGGGAAAAGATGGCAGCCTCCATCAGGGGACGGAGGCCGGCCGAAATGCAGGCTTTTAGTCAGCAACAGGAATTGAAACTGCCCAAAGGAAAACGTAAAGGTCTGCCCACAGACAGTATTAAAGTGCCAACGCATTAATGCCTCTCCAGATGAAAATAAGAATAAAGATTACCAGCATATTTACCGGGCTTTTAGCCCTCTGTGCAAGCCCGCTGAACACGGCTGTAGATGCAGCAGGCAATGTTTACATCGCCGATTCGGACCACAACCAGATTCAAAAAGTTACCCCATTGGGTACCATGAGCGTACTGGCGGGCTCTGGATCTGCGGGGTCTACGGATGGAACTGGTGCCGGGGCAAGCTTCCAGCACCCTTCGGCACTTGCGGTAGATGCTTCGGGCAATGTCTTTGTATCCGACCAGCAGAACCACCGGATCAGGAAGATCACCCCGGCAGGGGTGGTGACTACCTTTGCGGGCAGCGGGTCACCGGGATTTGCTAACGGTACAGGGACTGGCGCAAGTTTTTACAGCCCGATCGGCCTGGCCTTTGATGGCTCGGGCAACCTTTATGTGGCGGATTATTCGAATAATAGGATCCGCGTGATCACTCCGGCCGGTGTGGTGAGTACTTTTGCGGGTACGGGCACGGCAGGTGCTACCAATGGCAGTGCCTCATCGGCTACTTTCCGCAACCCGATGGGTGTGGCGGTTGATGCCTCTGGCAATGTTTATGTGGCTGACCGGCTGAACCATATGGTCCGCAAGATCAGCGGGGGTACGGTGAGTACGGTTGCGGGCAACGGATCGATGGGTTCGGCCAACGGTTACGGTACCTCTGCCACTTTCCAGTATCCCAATAACCTGGCGATAGATGCTTCGGGCAATATCTATGTGGCCGACCAGCAGAACCATACCATCCGCAGGATCGATGCTTCGGGTTATGTGTCGGCCTTTGCAGGCACGACCTCCGCGGGTACGGTAAACGGTACGGGTTCGGGCGTGCGGCTGAGCTCGCCCTACGGGCTGAGCATCGACAGCCAGGGTACGCTTTATGTGGCGGAAATCGGGAGTTTCTATATCCGCAAGATCGCCACAGCTGCTTTTACGGTTGCGCCAATGCTACCGGCGGGCCTGAACTTCAGCAATGCCAACGGTAACATCACTGGGGTTCCAACGACAGCCTCCGCTGCAGCCAATTATTATATCACGGCTTACAATACCAGTCAGAGCAGTTCTGCCTTTGCGCTGAACATCACGGTAACAGGTGGAAGTACTGCGGGCATCCAGCCGAGCAGTGACCAGAACTTTATTATGGAGACCACAGTGCGTGAAAAAGATGTAATTACACTTGCGCAGGTGGGTAGTCTTTCCATTGCCCAGGCTAACCGTAGTATCCAGTATCTTGATGGGCTGGGCAGGCCGATGCAGGCCGTGCAGGTACAGGCGAGCCCTGGGGGGAAAGATATTGTGCAGCCTGTGGCCTATGATGCCTATGGGAGGGAAACAGTAAAATACCTGCCTTATGCTGCGCAGTCGGCAAACAACGGGGGTTATAAAGCGGATGCTTTGACCCAGCAGGCGAACTATTACAATAACAGCACGGGCTGGGACGCTAATGTGGTCAAAACACCAAACCCTTACAGTGTAACGGTGTTCGAGGCTTCACCATTGGACCGGGTGGAACAGCGGGGTGCTCCGGGAGCTGCCTGGCAGCCTGGAACTGGGCGTACCGTGGTGAGTGAATACGGGACCAATGTGGCGGGCGATGTGAGGAAATGGACGGTGAACAGTTCCGGTGCGAGTTCTGGAAGTAGTTATTATGATGCGGGCAAACTTTATAAATCGACGGTAAAAGATGAGAACTGGGTGCCTGGGGATGTAAAGACGGGTACAACAGATGAATATAAGGACCTGGAGGGAAGGGTGGTATTAAAGCGGGCCTGGGAAACAGCTACTAAAAGTCTTTCCACCTATTATGTTTACGATGACCTGGGTAATTTGCGTTATGTGCTGCCTCCGGCAGTAAACCTGAATACCGACAGGTTATCCGCTGAGATCGATGGTTTTACCGAATCAGATGATGTGTTCAAGGATTTCATTTATGGTTATCATTATGATGGCCGGAAACGGTTAACTGAGAAAAAGATTCCGGGCAAGGGCTGGGAATACCTGGTATACAATAAGCTTGATCAGGTAATATTTACCCAGGACGCACAGCAACGTTTATCTTACCAGTGGATTTTTACCAAATATGATGCTTTTGGAAGGGTTATTATGACCGGTATTTATCTTGATGATGCGCAAAGGGCTATTTTCCAGGATAACCTGAATGCACAGACCTATCCTCTATGGGAAGACAAAGCCCCAGGGTCTTCCTCAGGCATGGGATACACCAATAATGCTTATCCTAATGTCGGGGTCAGTACCTATCTAACGGTCAACTATTACGACGATTATAACTTCTATGACAATACCATGGGTTCACCGGTGCTGCCGCAGGTTAGCGGTGGGCGTACCAAAGGCTTATTGAYCGGTACGCGTACAACCGTACTGGGTACAGGAACGATGCTGCTGAGCGTAAACTATTATGATAACGAAGGAAGGGTGATCACGACCAAAAGCGAAAACCACCTGAACGGTGTCAATCAGGGTACTGATGTGGTAGACAATGAGTGGAACTTTGATGGGAGCTTAAAGAAGACTACCCGTGTGCATGTGGGGAACGGCGTGAGTACCACTATTGCCAACACATATGCCTACGACCATGTGGGCAGGACGAAAACCACGAAATCCCAGATCAATGGGGGGCAAGGGGTCACGTTATCGAACTTGACCTACAATGAGATCGGGCAATTGATCGATAAGGGACAGCATAGTACCGATGATGTGAGTTTTGCGCAGCATACTGGCTTTACCTATAACGAGCGTGGCTGGCTGACCAGTCAGGCTAGCGGGCTGTTCAATTTTACATTGGCTTATAACAGTGGCAGTGCCCCGCAGTATAATKGTAATATCTCAAGCCAGACCTATACCAATGGCGGGGGAGCTAATACCYTTAACTACACTTATGACAGGCTGAACCGTTTGACGGTGTCCAGTGCCGGAAACAGCTTGGGAGAGAGCATCAGCTATGATGTGATGGGGAATATCAAAGCTGTGATGGGGAATATCAAAGCCCTGAACAG
>NZ_JBFTQI010000618.1:0-3650 GCF_056398925.1 Pedobacter sp. 01T416_2 | reverse complement strand
TCGGTGGTGTATCAGAATTTTCTATCGCAGCACCCAATCTATCATATGGATAGATCTGATAATCGTAGCGGTTTAAATAGCCATCTAAATAATCTTTGATATGATTTTTGAGCACCGAGTAACTGCCTTTTCGGTTTTGAGTAAAATAGCTTGTCAGAAAATTATCTTTAACAATTTCATTCCCCAAAGTACCTAAAGCAATAATGGCATTCGGATCTTCTGACGATTGCACTTTCCTGGCCAAGGGCTCGCGCAAACTTCTTTCCTTAATATCTTTATACTTGGTGTATTTAATAGAGGTATTAAAGGCCAGGCAGAAAAATACGATGGCAAACATGCCGATTGAGAAGTTTTTTCCTTTTAAATAAACAGCCCGTGCCACGATAAATAATACAAGGGCAAAAACGATAAAAAAGGCATTAAAATCTACCGCTAGCTTGTAGATAAAAACACCTGCAAAGCCAATTAAGAAAATAATGACCCGCTCTTTATTGGTAACATTTAATTGACTGCTTACTGTTGCTGAAACAGCCGTTATCAGGTAAATCTGAAACCAGGCCAGACATAAAATCACAATACCTACCCAACTGGTACCGCTAAGCTTAAGGATATTAACGATATCGAAATTAATTTTTGAGTTAAAAATCAACCCGAAGAAAATATCATCGGTATCCCAAACTATCCGCCCTATCAACACCATCAAGCCAGCCTGAATAACAACTCCAATTATTTTGCTCCGCTTAATCCATCCCGGAAACTTATATTGYTCCTTATGGTTGTACATAAACAAGAGCAACCAGGTTAGTGCAATTACATTTAACAGAAAATCGCCAAGCGAAGGCATCAGAAAATTATCGGCATATATCCTCGGATCAAATAGATCTAAAGTAAACCTGTGGTTAAACCAACCATAATATAAATCTGTTAACCGAAATGCCAGGAAGAAAAACAACAATAAAAAAGTACCCCAGGCAATATGGCCACGCCGGGCAATAAACGAACTCAAAGAGTTAAAAAACATGCAAATGCACAACATACCGGCAACAAACAACCATAATTGCGTACCCGAATAATGAGTTTCCGCATACCCTGGCTTAACCTTAAGTCCGAATAAAAACTTATTATCCAGGCTTTTTATTACATATACATCCTTATCGGTAAAAGATGCAAATGTTAATATTTTGGTATTTGATAAAATTGGATCGATATCATTTTTAAAATACTTTGTTTCTTTAAAAGGATATTGAGATTGAATGGTGATTAAGAAAATAAGGCTAAAATCGCCCTGGGTACTTTTAATCACCTCATACCAGCCGTTATAAAAAAACAACACCGAACTACCCTCTTTTATTGTAGTTGGATCTATTTCTGATATTTTGTAGGTACTCCAGAATTTAAGCTGATTGTTTTGGTAGGTTAATAAATTTATACCACTCTTTTTGCGATAGTTATCGATAAAATCTATTGCATTATTAGGATCGAGATGAAATTGTTTGGCTTTGGCAACCTGTTTTTTATCAGTCAGAAAACTTTGAACAGATCTTTCTTTGATTAAAAGGTTGTGCTGAATCTCTTGTGCATCGTGCTCGAGGAGCTCATTTTTGGTTGTAAACCTGCTTAACGAAATAGAAGTTGCAATGAGGCAACAGCCCAAAACAAGCAATAGAAATCTTATTTTTATACCAAAGCTCATTTTCATCTACGGATAAAGATATTAAATATTGATAAAAAACAACGCCATAAACAACTGAGTTTATGGCGGTGGCAAAATATTCTATTTTGAATAAATTAAGCTATGGCAGCACTACTTGTTTGTACTTCGCGGCTTACCTTTTTAACCAATCCCTGTAAAACATTGCCTGGGCCAACTTCTACAAATTCAGTTGCACCATCGGCTAACATGTTCCCTACTGTTTGTGTCCAACGTACAGCACCCGTTAATTGTTTAATTAAATTGCCTTTAATTTCAGTTGGATCTGTATATGGCTTTGCATCAACATTTTGGTAAACCGGACAAATTGGTGCAGAAATATGAGTGGCCTCAATAGCTGCCTGTAATTCAATTTTTGCAGGTTCCATTAAAGGAGAATGGAATGCACCGCCAACATTTAGTTTTAAAGCTCTTTTAGCGCCTGCTTCTGTTAGTTTAGCACAAGCTAGGTCAATCCCTTCTATACTGCCCGAAATTACCAATTGCCCTGGGCAGTTATAATTTGCAGGAACTACCACAGCATCAATTTCTGCACAGATTTTTTCAACTACATCATCAGCTAAACCTAAAATAGCGGCCATGGTTGATGGTTGTGCTTCACATGCTTTTTGCATGGCATTTGCACGGGCAATAACCAGTTTTAATCCATCTTCAAAACTTAGTGCATTTGCGKCAACTAATGCCGAAAATTCGCCTAAGGAATGGCCTGCAACCATGTCTGGTTTAAAATCATCGCCCAACACTTTGGCTAAAATAACCGAGTGCAAAAAGATTGCCGGTTGGGTTACATTGGTTTGTTTAAGCTCCTCATCTGTTCCGCTAAACATAATATCGCTAATGCGGAAACCGATAATTTCATTGGCCTGTTCAAATAATGCTGCAGCTTTTGGGTGCTCATAAAGATCTTTACCCATACCTACAAACTGTGCTCCCTGTCCGGGAAAAATATATGCTTTCATTATAATTAGTTTGGCGTATCGCGTTTATCGGCCAGCGTTTTTATCTATTGCCCTATCTTGATACCTATTACTTTCTACTTGATACTTGTTCTTAACTCCTGATACTATTTACTTGACACAAACTAGTCTAAACTTGCGGTAATTAACCTTAAAAATTCGGCTCTTGTTTTATCGTTACTTAAAAAAGTTCCGGTAAAGGCAGATGTTGTGGTTACCGAATTTTGCTTTTGCACGCCACGCATAGACATGCATAAGTGCCTGCATTCCATTACTACTGCAACGCCCATTGGGTTAAGGGTATTTTGAATACAATCTCTGATTTCGTTCGTTAAACGTTCCTGTACCTGTAAACGACGAGCAAAAGCATCAACTACGCGTGGGATTTTACTTAAACCAACAATGTGTCCGTTAGGAATATAAGCAATATGTGCTTTACCGAAGAATGGTAGCATATGGTGTTCGCACATCGAATACACTTCAATATCCTTAACCACAACCATTTGGCTATAATCT
This sequence comes from Pedobacter sp. 01T416_2, assembly GCF_056398925.1. Lineage (NCBI taxonomy): Bacteria > Pseudomonadati > Bacteroidota > Sphingobacteriia > Sphingobacteriales > Sphingobacteriaceae > Pedobacter > Pedobacter sp. 01T416_2. The sequence goes on along the minus strand of NZ_JBFTQI010000618.1, from coordinate 467 downwards.
TCTTCAAACATTGCGCCCTTCAGAATCTCATCAGGTTTTAAATCGTAACCATGTGTTAAATATTGCAGCGCTTTAGCCACGCGCTCCGGTGTTTTTAGTAAACCTTCGCGTTCTGGATTTTCGCCCAACTGGCCAAGAATATCTTTATAATGTGTAGCTACAGCTTCAATTTTATCTTCGTTGTAACGGTCTATTTTTACATAACCGTCTCTCGATTCGCCTTTCAATACGTCTTTATCGCTCATTAATTTAGGTTTTTAACCAAAGTATTCAACAAAATTATTTTCGGTCTCGTATATTTTTACGCAATGTAAAACTGCGCCGCTCTCTGCAATCGGCGCCCATAATTGTTTCCAGATTTCTATGGCCAGATTTTCTGTTGAAGCCAACTTGCCTTTCATAAAATCTACATCAAGATTCAAATTTTTATGATCAACCTTGTCTACCACATAATCATTCATTACGTC
>NZ_JBFTQI010000617.1:0-3661 GCF_056398925.1 Pedobacter sp. 01T416_2 | reverse complement strand
ACCTTAAAGAGATACAAACCAATAATAAGGGAAAGTATTATTTCCACCTTGAAAATCAAGGCATTTTTTGTTATGATGCGAAAAGTAATACAACCACCAGGTATGCGCATAAAAATGGAATAGTAAACTCCTTGTACACTAACGAAATAAGCTATTTTTTGGATGACCAGAAAGGTAATTTGTGGGTTGTTTATACCAACGGCGTTCTTGATAAGTTTAACCTGAAAGAACAGCGGGTAACAAACAGGTATTTTGCAATAAACAAACGTTTTGGAGGTCAGTTAAGCGATTTCCACCTCAGCCACGATTCTGGAGGCAATATTTTTATTTATAATATAAGTAACCCTTTCGGCTTGTATTATCTTAATGAAAAAAGTAACACTTTCCGTTATTTTGGAAAGAAGCCGGATCATTCAGGCCTCAGTTCGAATAATGTAAGTTCCATTATAGAGGGAGATGATGGAAATATCTGGATCGGGACCGATCATGGTGGAATTAATATCTTAAATAAGCTAACCAACAAAATAAGTTATATTTTAAGTAAAGAAGATGACCCCAGGGGATTAAAGCAGAACAGCATTGTTACCTTATACAAAGACAATAACGGAATAATCTGGATTGGCACCTTTAAAAAAGGGATCTGTTACTATCATAAAAGCATCTTTAAGTTTCCGCGAAATGAGTATTTAACAGGGAAAAATACGATATATAAAGACGTTAATTCATTTGCGGAAGATAATAAGGGGAATTTGTGGATTGGAACAAACGGCACGGGTTTGCTGTATTTAAACAGAAGCACAGGCGAAATTACAGCATATCGTAATAATCCTGCCAACAATAACTCTTTAAGTAGTGATGTTGTTGTAAGCCTTTACATCGATCATTCGGGCCTCTTGTGGATTGGAACCTATTTAGGCGGACTTAATTCTTTTGACGGAACTAAATTTACCCACTATAAGCATACTACAGATCCTTCCAGCCTTTCAGATAATCGCATTTATGCCCTATTAGAAGATTCATCCAACAGGCTTTGGGTTGGTACTTTAAGTAGTGGATTGGACCTGTTTGACCAGAATACCAAAACCTTTAAGCACTTTAATTCGACAGTTAAGAACACACTAAATTCGAATATCATTAATTGTTTATATGAAGATAAATTTAAAAGAATCTGGATTGGTACTACCCGTGGAGTTAGTATGCTGGATCCCAAAACCTTTAAATTTACCCATTTAATTAATAACAGTAAGGATACGAACAGCCTGATACCCGGTAATGTACATTCCATTATCGAAGATAGCAGAGGATGGATGTGGATAGGCACCCGTGAGGGTATAAGTATATATAATCCTGCAACAAAAACCTTTAATAATTTAAGCGAGGAAGTCGGGCTGCCCGAAAGTGCTGTTTTGGAGTTGCTTGAAGATGAAAATCATCATATTTGGTATAGTTCGCAAAAAGGCCTTTACAAGATCTCCGTGGTTGCTGAAGGGGGAAATTATAGATTTATATACAGTAAATACAATGAGGCCGACGGATTGCAGGGGCCCACATTTAATATGAATGCTGTATACAAAACAAAAGCCGGTGAACTGATTTTTGGAGGGGCAAACGGCTTCAACATTTTTAGGGCGGGCCAAATTACTAAGGAGCAGTATCCTTCAATACTGGTAATAACGGGCTTAGAAATGTTTAACCATAACATACAGGTTGGAGAAAGTATTAACGGCCATATTATTTTGCCAAAAACAATAACAGAACTCGAAAATTTAACCTTTACCTATAAAGAAAACATCTTTTCACTCGAATTTGCATTGCTCAATTATATTAACCACAGCAAAATAACTTATAAATACAATTTAGAAGGATTCGATAAACATTGGCTTACAGTTCCTGCAGAAATGCGTAAGGCCACTTTTACAAATCTTGATCCCGGAAATTACACCTTTCATGTAAAAGCTTTTAACGGAAACGATCCTGTACCACTGGCAGAGTCGCACTTGAAAATTACCATTTTACCTCCTTTCTGGCGAACCACATGGGCATATATACTGTATATTTTAGCAATTGGCTTTTCACTCCTGTTTATCCGGAATAGAGGGATCAAAAAGTTAAGGAAGGAATTTGCCTTAGAGCAGGAAAGGATCCAGGCCAGGCAATTACAGGAGCAGGAGAGAATTCAAGCGTTGCAATTACGACAACAGGACCGGAAAGAAGCTGAAAGATTGCGTGAGTTGGATTTATTGAAAATTAAATTTTTAACAAATCTGAGCCATGAATTCAGAACGCCTATTTCATTGATTCTTGCTCCTGTGGATAAACTATTAATTGAGACCAAAGAAACTGGACGTTACGGTCAGCTGGCCATGATTAAAAGGAATGGAAAGCGTTTATTAAACCTGGTAAACCAGTTGCTCGATTTCCGTAAAATGGAAGAGCAGGAATTGCAATTACATAAGAGCGATGGCGAAATTGTATCCTTTATTAAAGATGCAACAGACTCATTTTATGATCTGGCAGAGCGCAAGCAGATCAAGTTTGCTTTTAAAAGTGCTGTTGAAAATCTATATGTATCGTTTGATCACGATAAGATTGAACGGATATTGTTCAATTTACTTTCAAACGCATTTAAATTTACGCCATCAGCAGGAGCCATAAGTGTTGAATTACAAAAGCTGCCGCATCAGGGAGAAGATGGCTGGGTTTCATTGGAGATAAAAGTGATAGATTCAGGAATTGGGATACCAAAAGATAGGCAGGAAATGATCTTCGAACGGTTTTTTCAAAATGAAACATCCTCATCCATCCTTAACCAGGGATCAGGAATTGGCTTGTCCATCACCAAAGAGTTTGTGAAAATGCACGGAGGTGAAATATTGGTAGAAAGTGAACCGGGTTTAGAAACTTGTTTTACCGTACACCTAAGACTCGCTTCCAGTTCAATTTCGGTGCAGGAGCAAAATGATGTTAAATATGCTGAATTGCCATATGCAGAATCAAATGAAACCATTATAGGCATACCGCTTACAAAAAGTAATGAACATGCCTATGACAGCTCCATAACCACTGAAAAACAATTATGTTCCGATGGAAAAAAGGATGAAAGTGAGTKTTCTGAGATGGATACCTGCATAACAAATGTGCCTCTTGTTTTGTTAATTGAAGATAAYGAGGATTTTAGGTTTTACCTTAAAGATAACYTRAGGKYTTTTTATAARATMGWAGAGGCMTCRAATGGTAAGGAAGGCTGGCAAAAGGCSCTTGCAYTRCATCCTCATCTTATTGTTTCAGATATAAACATGCCGGAAATGAATGGCACTGAATTATGTAAAAAACTGAAAGCGGATGACAGGACCAAACATATCCCGATCATATTACTAACAGCTTTAACTGCTGAAGAAGAGCAGCTTAAAGGCTTAGAAACCGGAGCGAATGATTACATGACCAAGCCCTTTAATTTTGAAATCTTACATTCAAAAATAAAGAATCTGCTCACGCTTCATCAAACGTTTAAGAAAACTTATTCCAGACAGATCAGTATTCAGGCACCGGAAATAGAAATCGAATCTACAGATGTTAAATTCCTTAACGAAGTATTGCCTTATATTGATGCAAATCTTGATAAACCTGAGTTGTCTGTTGAGGACTTAAGTAAGCATATGAG
>NZ_JBFTQI010000616.1:0-3662 GCF_056398925.1 Pedobacter sp. 01T416_2 | reverse complement strand
TCATGAAGGGTGTAAATGAGGATGCTTTGATCGCTTTGGCTAACCACCCAATATTCTTTAACACCAAATTCTTCGTAAACGCGGTATTTATTAAGCAGTTCCATTTTGGTATTGCCAGGAGATAAAATTTCTATAACAAGATCGGGAGCACCGATACAACCGCGGGCATCTAGTTTACTTTTATCACAAACAACACAAATATCGGGCTGTAATACCGTATATACATCCTTATCAGCTTTACTTTCTTTTGGAAAACGGACATCGAACGGCGCAGAATAAACTTTGCATGGTTTGCCTTCTAAAAAATTACCAATTTTCAAGAAAATATTACCGGCCACTTCCTGATGCATTCTTGATGGCGCAGGACTCATTTTAAAGATTTTACCTTTAATCAGTTCTACTCTTTCAGGAAAAAGCCAGTTTAAATAATTAGAATAGCTATAAGTTAATGACGCATCAAGTTCATTGAATTGCCTTACGGGCTCATCATCGTTTAAAACTGGATATGAAACAGGTTTAGACATAAACGAATATACTAATTTTTATAGTAATCCGGACTTTCTATTTTCCAACATATCTTAATACCATTAACAAGTTTTCAGTTGGCAATTGGCAGTTATCATTGGACTAATGAAGCAGTAAATCAATATTTTAATCTAAAGTCGCTAATCCAAGTTCAGTTAACCGATTAACCAATTTAAACAATTAACCAATTAAGAAAACTTCATTTTCTGTATTCTCACCGCATTTAAAATGGCCAAAAGTGCAACACCAACATCAGCAAAAACGGCCTCCCACATGGTGGCAATACCACCGGCACCTAAAATTAAAACCAATGCTTTTACCGCGAATGCCAATACGATATTCTGGATCACAACCTTTTTGGTTGCCTTACCGATTTTAACCGCAGTTGCAATTTTAGAAGGCTGATCGGTTTGGATAACTACATCGGCCGTTTCAATAGCAGCATCGCTCCCCATTGCCCCCATGGCAATACCAATATCGCTAATGGCCAATACAGGCGTATCATTTATTCCATCGCCCACAAAAGCCACTACCTTACTTTTATCACTTTTAATTTCTTCAAGCCTGGCTACTTTATCTTCAGGTAATAAATCGCCAAAATAAGTATCAATACCTAAAGCAGTTGCAACTTTTTTAACGATTGAGGTTTTATCACCGCTCAGCATCACTACCTGTTTTATTCCGTTTTCGTGAAGCTGCTTGATGGCTTCTGCAGCGTCTTCCTTTATTTCGTCGGCAATTAAAACATATCCTACATATTTTCCGTCAACGGCAATAACCACAATACTTTCTTCAATAGCTGTAATCTTGGCATCAAAGGCAATATTAAATTTCTCTAAAAGCTTTGTGTTCCCAGCCAAAACCGCTTTGCCATTTACGGATCCCTTTAAGCCCATTCCAGCAATTTCCTCAATATTTTCGGCGGGATGAATTTCTTTCTGGCCTGCGTATTCTACAATGGCCTTGGCAATTGGATGGGTTGATTTTGCTTCAACAGCAGTTAATAAATTCAAAAATGTTGCTTCATCGATACTGCTTTCTACTTTCTGAACCTTAAAAACACCTTTTGTCAAGGTTCCGGTCTTATCCATTACAACGATATTCAGCTTGGTAATTAAATCGAGGAAATTAGAGCCTTTAAAAAGAATCCCATTTGCCGATGCAGCACCAATGCCACCAAAGTATCCTAATGGAATAGAAATCACCAGCGCACAGGGGCAAGATATTACCAGGAAAACCAGTGAACGATACAACCAGGTTTGGAAATGATATTCGCTTCCTAAAACCAAAATCGGGATAGTAACCAGCGCGAGGGCTAAAAAGAAAACAATTGGTGTATATATTTTAGCAAACTTGCGAATAAAGAGCTCGGTTTTAGCTTTACGCGTAGTGGCATTCTGAACCATTTCCAAAATGCGCGACAACGCACTATCGGCAAAAGCCTTGGTTACTTTTACTTCGATTACTTTATCCAGATTAAGCATTCCGGCCAAAATCGATTCGCCCTTAATAATTGTACGCGGTTTACTTTCGCCCGTTAAAGCGGCGGTATTAAAACTGCTTTTATCACTGACCAGTTCTCCATCCAAGGGGATTTTCTCACCGGCCTTTACTTGTATGGTCTCGCCAATTTCTACCTTTTCGGGATTAACATCTTCGTATTTTCCATTACGGAATACATGTGCTATATCTGCGCGAACATCAAGCAATGCTTTAATATTCCTTTTGGCACGGTTTACTGCAGCCATTTGAAACAATTCGCCAATGGTATAAAAAAGCATTACCGTTACACCTTCTGGGTATTCGCCAATGGCAAAGGCACCGATTGTAGCGATAGACATTAAAGAGAATTCGGTAAAGAAATCTTTGGCTTTAAAAGTTTCCCAAACCTCACGTAAAACCGGAATACCCACAGGTAAATAAGCTACTATGTACCAATAAGACCGGATGATCTGAAATGCAGGAACTGTAAATAGATTATCAAACACAATTCCGATCAGCAGCATAACCAATGTTACAATGGCTGGCAGATAAGTTTGAAAGGCCGACGGATCTCCACCATGATCATGGTCGTGTTCGTCGCCTTCTTCGTGTGCATGATCGTGGTTATGTTTTGGAGCGGAATGTACTTTACTGCTGCAACAGCTATCTTCTTTATCGTGTGAGTGGCTCATTATATCTATTGTATGCTAAACATCATTTTTATTTATTATCGATAAAACCTCGCAGGTTTAGATAACCGTTTTCAAATTTATGGAAAATAAAATGTTTTATCCCGAATCGTTCTTAATAGCAATAATTTTTACAAGCGCACAATAAATTTTGTTAAAAATTGTTAATAGTGTATAAAAGATTTAAAATCATGAAATCTATTAAAATTTCTTTTTCAGCGTCCGAACTTATTAGGCGACTTGGTTTAGCAAAAATTTACTACTGGTTTAACAAGTAATATTCTTAATATATAACACCAGTATTAATTAGTATTTCATAAATTTCGCATAATTACTAACTTATTAAGCGAATGAAATACCAAAATTTGAAAAGATGTTTTGCGGCGCTAGGTATAGTCGCTGCAGGCTTTTCTGCAAATGCACAGACTAAAAAATTTATCGACCCTGCTAACATGGATCTTTCCGTTAAGCCAGGCGACGATTTCTACACCTACGCAAGTGGTACGTGGGTAAAAAACAATCCAGTTCCTGCTAAAGAAACGCGTTGGGGTTCGTTTAACGAACTTCGCGATTTCAACATCAATGCTGTTAAATCTTTGGTAGAAGATGCAGCTGCTGATAAATCTGCTCCTGCAGGTTCGGTGAAGCGTAGAGTTGGCGATTTTTATACGGCTGCCATGGATAGTGCAACCATAGAAAAACTAGGCTATACGCCAATAAAAGCGGATTTAGAGAAAATTAAGCAGATTAAGAATATTCAAGGTGTGCTAGATCAGGTGGCTTACATGCGAACCAATGGTTTAGGCGGTGGAATGTTCGGTTTGGGTGTTGGCCAAGACCGCAAGAATGTAAACAAGTACATGGTGAATATTGGTCAGGGCGGCACAACACTCCCCGATCGTGATTATTATCTGAAAGATGATACCCGCAGTGTTAAAATACGCGAGGCTTACAACRCCTATATGG
>NZ_JBFTQI010000615.1:0-3662 GCF_056398925.1 Pedobacter sp. 01T416_2 | reverse complement strand
CCACTCGGTACTCATGCCGCTACACTTGACTTTATGTTATGGTCAAAAAGTGGTCTGACCATCAACTGTTTTTTTACGCTGGTCGATTCTCATAAAAAGATAACCCTGTCGGTTTACCGAAAAGCCGCTAACCAAGGTAGGTACATGGCTGGTGAAACAGAGGTGCGATATCTACCGTTTGGAACAGAACTGGTGCTAACAGTTGAAGCCAATGAGCTGGGTAAACCGCTACTTACTGATATGGTTATTGCAAAACACTAAGAATAAAACAGTTTATTTCATTTAAAAGCACCGGCTCGGGTTCCTCGCCGTTTAGTCCTTTTTCCCTATAGAAAAAGGAGCAAGCGGAAGTTGGGCAGACCCTACTTTATGACCCTGTAGCACGCTTCAGGGGCATTGGTAGAATTCTCCGGGAATTCTTTGATAGGTTGAAAGTGCAGCCAGGGCCGATAAAGGATATCTCTAAAGAATTCCCCTTCAACGAACTATATGGTTATGGAAAATCTGAACGCGATAAAACATACCAAGCTTACGGGTGATAAACTGCAAAAGGTTAGCCTCGCGCTGGGCCGCTCCAAACGGACGGTTTTCGCGCAGATGGTAGATTATTTTTACCGTAATAAAAAGGATCCGACTGACCTGAATGATGAACTGTTAAAGATTGCGCTTGCCAAAGGGCATAAAAGTTATATGGCTTTTATCAGGGCGCAGGAGGACTTACTGTTGGTTCCGATCAAGCAGGGTGTGGATAAGATGATTACCAATCAAAAGGATATCGTCAAATTCTTCAATGAGCAGGTGCTTGGTGCCAATAAAACCCTGGTTAAAAACCAGGGGGTGTTTTTGAAAACCGCTCAGGATAATGATCGACTGATCAAGCTCATCGCGCAGAACATGGAATCAAGGGAAACGTTAAAGCTCAAGATGCTGCAGATATTGAACAGTTACATCAAAGCACGGGAAGAACTGGGCGCATTTAAAACCAGGGAAAAAGAAGAACTGGCAGAACTGACGCGTAAACAGATAGAAAGTCTATAACAATGTTTATCAATATTTCAGCAAGCGAAACGGGTAACAATAAGGGGAGTAGTGCGCAGCTCGTGCATTACCTGGATAAGGAGAACAGGTTATTTCCTGAGCAGGAAACGGGACACTGGTTTAACGGAAAAGAAAGCCACATCGATTCCTATGTGGTAAAAAGATCAATTGATCGGAATATCGCTAAACTCTCCGCATATGATGCGAAATTTTTTCTGGTCAATATCTCTCCGAGCCAGAAAGAGATCGTGCATTTAAAAATGCTGGAAGGTTTAGGAACTAAGGAAGAGTTAAAAGCTTTTGCCATCAAAATCATGGATGAATATGCCCGTAATTTTCGCCGTCCGGGTATTAAGAGCAATGAAGATTTGCTTTGGTTTGGAAAGCTGGAAAACCACCGCTATTATTCAGCCAAAGATAAGGAAGTAAAAAATGGAACGGTGAAAAGGGGAGATGCGAAGCCAGGAGAGCAGATGCATATCCAGGTGATTGTAAGCCGTAAGGATATCACTAATTCCATCAAGCTGAGCCCAATGAACAATTCCAGGGGAGGAAACCTGGAGCATTCCAAAAAGATCGGGCAGTTTGACCGGGTGGCTTTTAAAGCTTCAGGAGAAAAGGTCTTCGATGAAATGTTTAACTATCAGAGACAAATTAGCGAGCGTTTTACTTATGCCAATACGCAAAAGAATGGAAATCTGGAGGAGCGGCTCGCCATGGCCGGGCAAAAAGATAAGCAGAAGAAGGTACAAGCTGCTTCAGCTCAGGAACAGATCTCCAACGTTTCGCCGCAGTTATTGGCTGAGCCTTCTGATAATTTACTCGATCTGCTTCTGGCCCGGCCAGAATTTGATCCCGTTTCACCGGCCTTGAGGAGCAGGAAACGGAAAAAAAGAAAAACTCAGCAACAGGAACTCAAATTTTAACAACAGAAGATGAATACAGGAGAAGATACGCAAGGGCTGCGTAAGATCACTGATTTTATCAGGCTGATCAGTCTGTTTATTTTATGCATCCATTTTTATATGAGCTGTTATTTAGCTTTCAAGATCTGGGGCTTTACAGCAGGGATTACGGATCGATTGATTTTGAATGTTTCGAGGACCGGGCTTTTTGATGGGTTTTGGGTACCAAAACTTGCAGCGTTATTGTGTTTAGCCATTTCCCTGCTGGGTGTAAAAGGCATGAAGGATGAAAAGATCAAAAAGAAGGACATTATGCTTTATATCGCAATAGGACTGGTGTTTTATTTTGCGGCCTTTTTCGTTTTTAGGTTAGGATTTGATGCCCAGCTAACTGCTGGCCTYTATATCATCACAACTTCTACCGGTTATCTATTGATACTTTCCGGGGGAGCCATGCTTTCCAGGTTGATCAAATCTTCTATCAGCACCGATGTATTTAATAGCGAGAATGAAACTTTTCCGCAGGAAGAACGACTGCTGGAGAATGAGTATTCGGTCAATCTACCCGCCAGGTACAATCTAAAAGGAAAAATCAGGAACTCGTACATCAATATCATTAATCCTTTCCGGGGGCTGCTCGTTACGGGCACCCCCGGATCCGGGTGCGGTCTGGGAAAAGTTATTTTGTGATCCGCCATGTGATCACCCAGCATATCCGCAAGGGTTTTTCAATGTTTTTGTACGATTTCAAGTTCGATGACCTTTCGATCATTGCCTACAACGCATTGCTGAAATATAAGGATAATTATAAGGTTAAACCGAACTTCTGGGTAATTGATTTTGACAGGATTTATCACAGATGCAATCCGCTGGATCCGCAGAGTATGGAGGATATTACCGACGCGACCGAGGCCAGCCGGACAGTAATGCTGGGGCTGAACCGGGACTGGATCAAAAAACAGGGTGATTTTTTTGCGGAGAGTGCGATCAATTTTGTAACGGCGGTGATCTGGTTTTTGCGTAAATACAAAAACGGGCGTTACTGCACTTTGCCGCATGCGATTGAGCTGATCCAGGCGGAATATGACAGGCTTTTTGCGGTACTGCAGGAAGAGCCGGAGATCAGGGTCCTGATCAATCCATTTATTTCGGCGCTGCAGCGAAAGGCGATGCCACAACTGGAGGGGCAGATTGCCTCGGCCAAGATCGGCCTGGCCAGGTTGTCTTCACCACAGTTGTATTATGTGCTGAGCGGTAATGATTTTACGCTGGACATCAATAATCCGCTGGAGCCGAAGATTGTCTGTATGGGCAATAACCCGCAGAAGGTGCAGACCTATGGGGCGGTGCTTTCGCTTTATGTGAACCGCATGTTAAAGCTGGTGAACAAAAAGGGGATGCAGAAAAGCAGCATTGTCTTTGATGAATATTCCTCGATTTTTGTGGGCGGAATGGACAGCCATATTGCCGTGGCGAGGGGCTATAAATGTGCGACTACTTTAGGATTGCAGGATTTTTCGCAGTTGAGGAAGGACTACGGGCAGGAGCAGGCGGATGTGATCACGAACATTGTGGGCAATATTATCTCTGGGCAGGTGAGCGGGGATACGGCGAAAAAGCTGTCTGAGAATTTTGGAAAGATTGTACAGGATAAGGAAAGCAAAAGCATCAATAGTTCTGATATTTCGATCTCCAGGTCTACGCAGATGGATTATGCAG
>NZ_JBFTQI010000614.1:0-3668 GCF_056398925.1 Pedobacter sp. 01T416_2 | reverse complement strand
AGCGCTACCCTGCAGCAACGAGGTACGAGGCAGCGAAGCGTAAAAGCGTAAGGCGGGAAGAAACTTATTGTTTTATACAGGACTTGCACTCCAATAAGGAATGATCAGTTATAAGCAATCGCCATAATTCTTGTTTATATCCAAGTCAACGTCAAAGAAGAGCCTTAGTTTTGGCCGTTGACTTCAGTCAACGGAATATTAAATCTTAAAAGAAATTAAGGTACAAACCTTAAATCGCTGCGCACCGGAAAGTGATCGGATAACTTGGCCTGGGTAATTTTGTAATTTAACACCTCAAGTTCCTTAGAAGTGGCAATATAATCGATCTGAAAATTAGGGAACTTACCATTATAGGTTTTGCCAAAACCGTTACCCTTTTTAATAAAACTATTGTTTAATCCGGAGGTAATCTGGGTAACTACATAAGACGCCGGGGTATCGTTAAAATCGCCGGCAATAAGGTAAGGCGTTTTACAGGTTGCCATTTCCTTTTTCATAATATCAACCTGACCGCTACGTTTCAAAAAGGCACTTTTCAGCATTCTTAAAATCCGTTTAGATGGCTGCAGTTCGGTATTCATTTCTTTTACCTTATCCAAGTATTCGTAATCCTGCTTTTCGAAAGAAATAGATTGGAAGTGCACATTGTAAACCCTTAAGGTTTTTCCTTTGATGTTTAAATCGGTATAAATACTCATGTTGCCAGGGAAACCTTCAACAAAAGGGATTTTACCAGAATCCTTGATCGGGAATTTAGAAAATATGGCTAAGCCAGTAGCTTCGTAATCGTTTTTATTGGTGGGTAAGAAGTAGTARTATTTTGTATTTAGTAGTACCTTCAAGCTATCAACCGTATCAAAAGCGCCTTTGTAACGGGTAAAAAACTCCTGGAAACAGATGATATCAGGATTTTGATCTTTCACCACCTGAAGCATTTTTTCTTTTACCGATTCGGTATTGTCTTCGCCGTATAGTTTAAAGCTGTGTACATTGTAGGTCATCATCCTGATGCTATTGTCTGCTTTTTCAGTGCCACCTTCATCGCCACCAATGGCGAAGGTTGCTTTTAAAGTTTTAGCACCTAGTGCGATAACCAGAACGGTGGCAATTGCAAAAATCCATTTTTTGCTTAAAAACCACCACACCAAGAAGATAATATTAGCGAATAGGACAAAGGGATAGGCGAGACCGAAAAAAGCAATAATGGCATGTTTTCTTGGATCCATATTTCCGGCAAGAACCCCCAATAGCAATGCAATTGCCAATACAACGGCAATGGGCAAAAGGAGTTTATCCACTAAACTATAATTCTTCTTTTTTGTGGCCATTAATCTTTACTTGCCTTAAATAGTTTTTCTTTTTCTACTGCTGTTAATTTATCGTATCCTGAGGTTGATATCTTATCTAAAATGGCATCTATTTCCTGCTGTGAAACGCCGCCTTTAAATTCGGGTTTTTTAACCGGTTTTTCATTCCGAACTACCTTTAATTTCGGTTTGCGTTCGAACAGCTTGCTCCAATCTCTTCCACGCTGCAAACTTTTAATAAAAGTGAAACCTAAAAGTGCGCCACCAATGTGCGCTAAACTTCCGCCGGCATTTACTGATCCGATGGCAATAAAATCGAGTACAAAATAAATAATGGCAATCCATTTAATTTTAACCTCGCCAAAGAAAAGCAACATGATGGTGTAATTCGGTACCAGTGTTGCGGCAGCGAAAATAATGGCCATTACGGCCGCAGATGCTCCTACAATGGTTACCCCTGCTAATCCGCCAGAATAAACTGGAAATATATTTAATATGGCTATGGCAAATAAGCCGCCAAATAAACCACCGGCCAAGTAAACAAAATGAAATTGTCTGCTTTTTAGAAAATTCATGAATATGTTGCCGAACCAAAATAAGCCGAGCATATTGAATAGGATATGAAGAACCCCGTCATGAAAAAACATGTAAGTAAATATGGTGTAAAAACGTTCAGGCAATTTGGAAATACTTGCTGGTAAGCCAACATATTCTCTAAGCCATAAATCAAAATCGATAGGGATACGACCTAAAAAAACAATTACACCAATGATGGCGGTGACTAAAAACAGCATCACATTAATCCCAATGTAAAAGAACAATGGATTGCCCGATTGAAAAACCTTGTATTTTAAATCTTTGAAAGTATTATTCATAGAGTGTATAAAATGTATCGTTTTTGTCTTTCCATATTTTAACCAGTATAAAGCCGATTAAGGCACCACCAAGGTGAGCATAATGGGCAACAGAATCGCCTTCAAACTGGGCAACACCCAAAGATAACTCTACTAAAATATAAATTGGTATAATATATTTTGCTTTCACCGGAACCGGAATAAACATAATCAGTAATTCGGCATTTGGATAAAGCATGCCAAAGGCAACCAATAAACCAAATATAGCACCCGAGGCTCCTACCATACCTCCAAAATAGATGCTTCGTAGTGTAACCGCTTGTGCCATAGAAAGTTGGCTTGTGTTGAACTCCCCCTGAAATAATGCGGTAAGGTTTATTTTTCCGTTATTGGTGGCACTACCTATAATCTGATGTACTTCGTAAGCCTGTACGGCCCACTGCAATGCAAGCGCACCTAATCCGGTAATAAAATAAAAAATAATGAATTTTTTAGCTCCCCATCTTGATTCTAGCAAACTTCCAAAAGAATACAATGCAAACATATTAAAAAAGATGTGTGCTATACCGCCATGCATAAACATGTAGCTAATCGGCTGCCATATCTCAAACTTCGGAGAATCAAAATAATATACTGCTAGCCGATCATCAAGGTGGAGTGTTGTTAATAGGTAACTCGCTACAAAAAATAAGATGTTAATTATCAGTAGGTTTTTTACTACCGGTGGAATATATATGTTATTCATTTAATTTTAAAAATCGGTTAATTGTTTAAACTGCTTAATCGACGCTAAACGCCTAACTCCAAACGCTGAACCGGGTAAATTGTTTAAATCGGTTAATCGACGCTAAACGCTCAGCTCCAAACCCCAAACTTTTTTACCACCTTAGACATCTAAGAACATCTAAGTTTTGCTTTAGTCTTTTAGCTTTGGTCTTTAGTCTATTTCTCAAACTTCTTATCCAACTCTGCCAAAGTAATGGTTTGGATAATCGGTTTGCCACTCACGCTAAAGTTAGGTGTTTTACAGGCAAAAAGCTCATCAATCAAAGTATTCATTTCCTCCTGACCAAGACTTGTTCCGGCTTTTATAGCGCTGTTTTTTGCTAAACTTCTGGCCAGGCTATCGCGTTTGCTTAATTTTAGTTCCTGCTGCGAGTTTTTAAAGCCCTCAATCAACTGTTCAAATAATTGCGTTTCGTTAATATTGCTGCTGCCCAGATCAACCGGAACGCCTTCTACTACCAACGTATTTTTTCCAAATTCGCGTACATCGAAGCCCAAACTTTTTATATCATCCAGTAAACTTTTGGCCAGTTCAAAATCGTTGGCGTTAAGTGTAATGGTTTGCGGAAATAAACTCTGCTGCGATGCACCTTTGCGGTCATCCAGATGTACGAGAAAACGCTCGTAAAGGATTCGCTCATGTGCCATTTGTTGATCGATCACCATCAATCCCGACTTAATCTGCGAAACAATATAACGGTTGTGCAATTGCATGTACTGC
>NZ_JBFTQI010000613.1:0-3669 GCF_056398925.1 Pedobacter sp. 01T416_2 | reverse complement strand
GGCTTTCAGTGTCCATTAAAATCTAATCAATCTTTGTACTTCTCAAGCGCAAAGAATTCAAGATAACAGAAACGGAACTAAAGCTCATCGCCAATGCAGCAATCATTGGAGAAAGTAAAATCCCAAAAAACGGATATAAAATACCTGCTGCTATCGGAATCCCCAATATATTGTATCCAAGAGCGAAAAACAGGTTTCCTTTGATATTTGCCATAACCTTATGGCTCAACAACCGGGCCTTTGCGATCCCGTTTAAATCTCCCTTCACCAATGTGATGGCTGCGCTCTGGATGGCTACATCCGTTCCCGTGCCCATCGCAATGCCGATATCAGCCTGAGAAAGTGCAGGTGCATCATTGATGCCATCGCCTGCCATGGCTACCTTTTTGCCTTGGGCCTGTAGTTTTTTTATTTCATTCAGTTTGTCCTCCGGCAGCATCTGAGCCTTAAAACCGTCCAAATTCAAGGTTTCGCTTACTGCTCTTGCTGTATCCTCATTGTCGCCTGTAAACATGATTACCTTGATTCCCTCATGTTGGAGTTTTCGGATTGCATCTGCACTGGAAGGCTTGATCTTATCAGAAATCACAACAAATCCGACAGCTTTATTTCCTACAGCTAAATAAGAAACGGTTTTACCCTGCTTTTGAGCGGCCCTAACCTGTTCCTCTGATTCAGGATTAATTGTCGTTTTAACATGTTCCATTAATTTTTGATTCCCCAAAGCCAACCTTTCTCCATCCAAGATACCCATTACTCCCTTTCCCGTGATCGCCTCAAAGTTTGATATGGGTTTAACATCTATCTTGTTTTCTTCCCCATAACGCAAAGTTGCCTGAGCCAATGGATGTTCGCTGCTGCTATTCAAAGCCACAATTTTTTCAAGAACATCCTGCTCTGTAAAATCCGGATTTACACTGACCACCTTTTCTACCGATGGCTTACCTTCGGTTACTGTACCAGTCTTATCTACGATCACTACATCAATCGCATTCATTTTCTCAAGGGATTCAGCATTCTTGATCAGTATACCAGACTGGGCACCCTTACCTACTCCCACCATTACTGACATTGGCGTAGCAAGGCCCAGCGCACATGGACATGCAATAATCAATACCGCTATTGCATTTACAAAAGCATAAACGTAGGCCGGATCGGGGCCATATACAGCCCATACCACGAACGTTACAATAGAAATCAATACCACAACAGGCACGAAATAACCTGAGATTTTATCCGCCATTTTTTGGATGGGCGCTTTTGAGCGGCTTGCCGAATTCACCATTTCGATGATCTGCGACAAAAGCGTTTCTGAACCCACCTTCTCCGCAAGCATCACAAAGGTTTTATTTCCATTGATAGTGCCCGAACTTACCTTGTCCCCAATATTTTTCTCCACAGGAACGGGTTCACCTGAAATCATGGATTCATCAATAATAGCTTCCCCGGTCTTAATACTACCATCTACCGGGATTTTTTCACCTGGCTTTACCCTCAACAGATCTCCTTTATGGATGTCATCAATAGATACTGATATTTCCTTATCCCCAACCACTTTTGTTGCTGTATTCGGGGCCAGCTTCAGCAGCTCCTTAATGGCGCTGTTGGTTTTGCTATGTGCCCCGGCTTCCAAAAGCTGGCCAAGCAATACCAAGGTCAGGATCACGGTTGCCGCCTCAAAATAAACAAAAACGGTACCATGATGTGTTTTAAACTGATCAGGGAAAAAATCAGGAAAAAGAAGTGCGACAAGGCTAAAAACCCATGCTACCCCTGCGCCAATTCCGATCAGGGTAAACATATTCAGTTTCCAGGTTATGATAGACTGCCATGCCCGCTGAAAGAACATCCAGGTAGCATAAAAAACCACCGGAATAGAAAGCGCGAACTGAACCCAGTTCCAGTACTTAAGTTCCAATAAATCAAACAAGGGATTATTTGGAATCATTTCAGTCATGGCTATAACAAAAATGGGTATGGTAAAAATTGTGGCTACCCGGAATTTTTTGAGCAGGGTTTCATAAGTTTTATCTTCCTCTTCAATATCTACCCCTAATGGAATTAGCTCCATGCCGCAGATTGGGCATGCGCCGGGTTTGTCACTAATGATCTCGGGATGCATGGGGCAGGTAAATTTTGCCGTATGCTTAAGAACGGGCTGTTTTATCAGGTCCATTCCACACACAGGGCAGTGCCCTGGCTTATCATAGGTCTTTTCGCCTTCGCAGTGCATCGGACAATAAAATAATGCTCCAGCTTCTTTTCCACCAAGCTCTTGTCTGGAGGAATTTTGCCCTTGGGATAATCCATGATGGTGATCATCTATATGTTCATTTGCTTTTAAAACATGTTTTTCAACAGCGCCCATTTCAATGCCGTAATGTCCAACAGCAGAAAGCGCCTCCTGCAATTTCTCAGTTGGTATATGTTTTTCCATTGTAATGATGGCTTCGGCGGGCTCCAGGGACACGTTTGCGAAAATGCCATCAATGGTATTCAGCGCATTTTCAACTTTGGTCCGGCAGCCCTGACAGCTCATTCCGGTTATTTTATAGGTGTGTTCCATGTTGTTGTTTTTCATTGGCTGGTAGCTTAAATTTAGTTATTTACCCAGTATTTATCTTTCTTAAAAAAAGCTGCCAATACCATAGCAAAATGGTTTGATCACATCAGTTGGCTACCGGCTGTTATAAACAGCAAAGCCGGGAAAAGTTCCCGGCTTTGTAATTATTTACATTTTTTGCATCCACCAGTATCTTTGCACTGTTTACTGCAATAATCTTCACATACTCCTTTTGTACAGGATTTTGAGCATTTGGTGCAATTGTTCATTTTACGGTTGCAGCATGGTGTGTTGCCTGCGAACGTATAGGTAGATAGACTGATCAACATCATTGATGTGATGATAAGGAACTTTTTCATTTGAATATTTTAATGTTGTGATAAAAAACCAGCGTCAATTTTAGTTTATTTATATCAACAATACTTTCGGCGGGTGCCAGAAAGGGAATGAAAAGTCAATTGTACTTTCACGCGCCAGATTACCTGAGCAGTTTTCAACCTCTATAGGAGCGGCTGGTACTATTTGAACCACTTTGTTTATGGTGAATCCTGGCACATTGCAGCATAGTTTGGTCAAACACATGCCCATTGCTTTATCCGTTTTGTGCGACTTGCATGGCTTAGCCATACCCGATTGCATACAGCATTTCGGCTCTTTATCGTATTGCATAGCCTGTACTGTTCCAGTAACAACTGAAACTAGGCTCATGCAGATAACCATAAAAAACGCGATGACTTTCATGATCGCAAGTAACATTTTTCTCTCGCAAGAACTTTATATAATTTTATGAATTTGTTATATAATTTTTCGCCTTCTATTGATTGATAGTTTTAAAAAGCTTTCTACTAAAGCAATCTTCATTAACGAACTTTTCACAACATATCACCTAAACACTTAGTACTACAACAAATTCCAGAAGTGCTGAGTTTTATCATTTGATCAAAATCCTGGAAGCTGGTATATACATTTCAGTTAGCACTTAATTGATTTTTACACGACATCCTAAAGAATCCTTTAATAAAGAAATAAGAATTAATTAAAGGTGAGTTTTTGGCATCAAACCAGAATTAACAAAACTCAAAACACTAATTCACAACCAATTGCAC
>NZ_JBFTQI010000612.1:0-3678 GCF_056398925.1 Pedobacter sp. 01T416_2 | reverse complement strand
ATCAGACACTGTTTTAACGGCTTCTACAGTACCAAAAACTTCTTCTTTTGCTACTTCGCTGCCTACAGTATTGATGTCAACATAAACAATATCACCTAATTCGCGCTGAGCGAAATCAGTAACACCGATAATAGCTTCGTTACCTTCAACTTTAACCCACTCGTGGTCTTTAGTGTATTTTAATTCTGATGGAAAATTCATGGTTTGTATTTATTGATATAAGTTATATTAATTTTCTTGTTTATTAAGCTTGTATGGATAAAACGTTTCCCAGCGTTTACCGGCCAAAAATACAATTTAGTTTAAGCATTAGCAAAGGGTAAATTTTAGTTAATTTCACGATAAGTAGTACCTAGGAAAAAAGCACATATTCGTAATCAAATGAGCATTCAAATAAGAAACCACTGTTTACTGTAACTGGATATCTAATTCATGTAGCATAGGCACATTCACTGCGATGTCTTTGCTCTTGTTGTAATCAAGGACATTGTGATTGTTAAAAATTCAATAATATAGAGTTTTACCTTTTCATTGGTTGTTAAATATCTTTTGTCGCCCACCCTTCAACGTCTTTAGAATCAGAAAATTCTAATGGACGAATAAAGTTGATGCCTTGGTAACAACCTTTTATTGGATACAAAGCTTGTCTCGGTTTCCCTTGGTGCACTGAGTCTTTAATTTGAAACATATCAATCCTAGTGGCAATTAAATGAGTCTTAGCAATATCTGATTTGATAGCAACATTGATATTCAATTTATCTGACTTAATACTTGGATAAGCGATAGCACCAATATCCTTTGAAAGAAAAAATTGTTTAGCTATAGCTATTGAAATTTTGTATTCATCAATATTCCCAGGATCCACATCCTTAACGAATTCTTCGGTAATAAATCTTTTCAGTTCGCGATCTATCTCTATGAGTTTTTTATTATTGTTGTAGGCTATTTTGATAGCCTTATTATTATAGTCGGCGTGCTTTTTACTATTAAAGAAAGCATTCTCATTTGATATAAATTCAAGAATGCCGATATGAACAAAATTTACCGGATGGAGTATTTCCAGCTCTAAACATGTGCAATACATCCCATCAACTGGATTTAGTTCTCGGATTGACGTATCGGCCCCATGGGAGGTATATAGGATCGTATCATTAAGGTCATTCAACCTTCCGATAGACCTGGTGGGTTCTGGACACCATAAATCAGATAGATTTTTGATGTCCTCCGGACTTTTATGGACCCTGACGCGATGTAATTTAAGTCCATACGGAAGCTTAAAAAAAACAAATTTGAAATGGTTTATCATGCGAGAAAAACTTTCCATGTAATCTTTAATAGAAGTTTCATGGATGTTTTTCTCACGGAACCTATCCATCAACTTTCTTTGTATACCTTTATTGTGATGACTATTATTCATTCGACATTTTACGTCTAAGTGTAAAGACTTTCGTGTTTAATGTTCTTCGCGTCGCAAATCGTTTTGAAACGTAGCAAGGTCATCTATCACGCAATCTATCCGGCAGATTATTCGTAGGCTAGAGGCATAAAGCTAAATGGTAAGCACTGGATAAAATGTAACGTAATGAACCAGAGGCTTCCAATAATCAATAGCTTTTGATCCTAAGCTATTAATTCAGTGTAAACCTTAAACTAAATCCGAAATTACTGAATGAAGTATTAAAGGTTTGTGAAGTATAAGGCTTTGTAATATTCGAATCGTAAAACAATTTGATATTAAATTTCTGATTCAACACATAATCTACACTTGGTCTTAAGGTAATGTTTTTTGCTCCTGAAGAAACTTCCGCTTCGGTAACATCAGCCCTGTAAATAACGGTTTTATTATCGCGGATAGCTACATCCAATTTGAAATCCATGTTGTTATCCATTTTCAGGCTTTTAAACCATCCAAATGGGAAACGGAATTTATTGGTACGGTAGCCCAATCCTAAAACCATATTGTTTTCTGATAGCTGTGCCAATTGACTGTTTGATAAACTTAATCCCAATAAACGTGAACGGTTTAATTCGAAAGAAGCGGTCAGGTTATTTTTAAACCTGGTATCAACACCAACCAACGGAGAAAAATATTCAGAAATGGTTACCTGAGCAAACTGGTATTCCGGTAAAAAATTATTATTTACATCTCTACTGCTAACCGCACCATTGGTTTCCTGATAACGCAATAATGAGTTAAAGCCATTAATATTATAGGCAGAGCGATAGCCATGTCTGATATCGACAGATGAAAACTTGTCGGCGATAAAAGGAATACGTGTTAATCCGCTATAGGTTAAACTCCAGTTTGGAAGTGGAATTTTAGGAAAGGCATTCATTTTCGTTTTCCCGGCATCTTTGCCTGAATAAGCGGCCATAAAAGCAGAGATAATTACATCCTGGCTTTCTTTACTGTAACCATCGGCATAACCGCCGTTTACACCCCCTGAATTTGGATTCTGAGCACCCAATCTTCGAGAGATAATGATCCTATTGGCCATAAACTGATTAAACAGACCCGAAATCACCGTTGAGTTATTTTCTTTGAAAGCTGTACCCAAAGCAATATACGATACGCTATAATCGCCCGTGGTAATGGCACTTAAGTTTTCGAACGATGATACACTGGCTACATACCTGAAATTGGTAGAAAAGTTTCTTGTTTGCGCCTTATTGGCCTTTAGCGTAATCCGTAAATCTTTAAATGGCTCTACCTGCCCGGTAAGCTGAAAATCTTCTCTGAGTGTGTTTACATATAACTGATTCTGCAAGGTATCGGTGGTGAGCCATCCATTGTTTAAGGCCATATCACGAATATCGCGCTGACTGCCGAAAGCAAAGCCCAAACCTGGTGCACCCGTTACATTATCGATACCAAAATACTTAGTGGTTGGCAGATAGCCTGGCAAGAAAATACCTTTGGTTTGTACAAAGCTGGCATTAACGTTTTTTACACTCGTTAATAGATTAATAAAAAATGTCTTAGCACCACTTCCTTCCTGGTCGTTGCCCGCCTTTCTGATAAAACCAAACTTATTGTATAAAGTAGTTAGGTTTAAGGTTGGGTTTACCTGTACCGTTCTGCTGTTCTGTACCGTATTACCCAAATTAATATTCGGATCACGTAAAGTAGAAAGCGGCTCAGTTTGCCAGTTAAAGTTGGTACCATAACGGGTTTTAACGGTAATCCAGTTTAGTCCCGGTATTTTATCAATTGGCAGGTTATAGGTAACGTTTAAATTATGGTTATAATCGGTTGTACGCCCTAAACGTTTTAAGTTTTGCCAAACGGTATCGCGTTTTAAACCGTCAAGTCTTCCATCCGGTTCATCAATGATCGAATAATTTGTGGCATTAAAATCTAACTGTAACGAACGGGTAAGGTTCCAGGCTACACCATAAATCCTACTCATGGTGAAGTTTTTGTTAAAGGTGGTACCATAACCACTCTGGTAAACCCCGATGGTATTATTCGGATCGTTATTCCGTAAGGTATTTTCTGAATATAAACGGTCTACATCAATCCTGAAATTAATGGCACTTGGGAAAATACTGAAGTTAAAATCCTTCAATAAAGCCAGCATGTTTGATTTAATAATCTTTTCAAACGGCGCTATTGTTTTGGCTTCTTTAGAATAACTGTACTGTAACGATGCCCTATAGGTATTCTGAATACTGCTC
>NZ_JBFTQI010000611.1:0-3683 GCF_056398925.1 Pedobacter sp. 01T416_2 | reverse complement strand
GTTCAGGAGGACGATCGCTGAATCTGTTCTATAAAATCGATCTTCTACAACCTTAATGCCCTTAATTTCTTAATGATAGAAAACATCACGCTATCTCTGGTAAAAAATTAGATAGGCAAACGATTGCGCGGTTTTTGTGCCTAAAAACGCACCATTTCCTTTAATGTGTTTGTTAACTTTATCCCATAGCAACTAAATTATCAGCTTGCTTAACTTAAACACATAACCAAATCAAAATTTAATGACCCCGCATTATTTTTTTAAACATTTTAAAATAACCAATCCCCAAAACCAACCTAAGCGCGTTGTTTTGGCATGTGCGTTTTTTTTAATTACCGCTCCGTTTTTTGTTTCTGCTCAACCAGCTGCTCAGAAAACCAATCAGGTAGCCGAAAAGGTTACCAAAGTGCTTGGTGCAAAAAAGATCAATACCACCACAGTAGAATTATTGCTTTCTGATAATCAACGTTTAACATTAGATTTTTACGGCGATAATATTTTCCGTCTTTTCGAAGACCCTACAGGAGGTTTCATACGCGATCCGGAAGCAAAACCAGAAGCCAAAATTTTAGTCGAAAACCCACGCAGGCCAGTTTCAAAACTGGATATTAAAGATGAGAACAATCAACTGTTCATATCTACTGGTAAGATTACGGTTCTTTTCGATAAAAATACTTCGCTGATCAAAATTATCAACCTTGCTACACAAGCTGTTGCTGTGGAAGAATTAGCTCCGATTCAGTTCGAAAAAGGGAAAGTAACCCTTAGTTTGAAAGAAAATCCACAGGAGTATTTTTATGGTGGTGGCGTACAGAACGGCCGTTTCTCTCACAAGGGAAGAGCCATTTCTATCGAAAACCAAAACAGCTGGACGGATGGGGGAGTAGCTTCACCAACACCTTATTATTGGTCTACCAACGGTTATGCTGTAATGTGGTATACCTTCAGTAAAGGAAATTACAATTTTGGTGCTAAAGAAAAAGGATTGGTGAAATTGGCACATGAAACCGATTACCTGGATGCTTTTTTTATGATTAACGATGGTGCGGTACCCTTATTGAACGATTTTTATCAACTTACCGGAAATCCTATTTTGTTACCGAAATTTGGTTTCTATCAGGGACATTTAAACGCTTACAACCGAGATTTTTGGAAAGAAGACGAAAAGGGAACTTTATTTGAAGATGGAAAACGTTACAAAGAAAGTCAGAAAGATAACGGCGGTATAAAAGAATCGCTTAACGGTGAAAAAAACAATTATCAGTTTTCAGCACGTGCGGTGATCGACCGTTATAAAAAACACGATATGCCTTTGGGCTGGGTACTTCCAAATGATGGTTATGGCGCAGGTTATGGCCAAACCGAAACATTGGATGGCAACATTCAGAACCTAAAGAGTTTTGGCGATTATGCCCGTAAAAACGGCGTGGAAATCGGTCTTTGGACACAATCTGATCTTCACCCTAAAGCAGAAGTAAGTCCGTTATTGCAGCGCGATATTATTAAGGAAGCCAGAGATGCAGGCGTTCGTGTATTAAAAACCGATGTAGCATGGGTTGGAGCCGGTTATTCATTCGGGTTGAATGGTGTTGCCGATGTAGCCCAGATTATGCCTTATTATGGTAATAGTAGCCGCCCGTTTATCATTTCGTTAGATGGCTGGGCGGGTACACAACGTTATGCCGGTATTTGGTCGGGTGATCAAACTGGTGGCGTTTGGGAATATATCCGTTTCCACATCCCTACCTATTTAGGTTCCGGTTTATCTGGCCAACCGAATATTACTTCCGATATGGATGGTATTTTTGGCGGTAAAAATCTAACCATCAATACCCGCGATTTCCAATGGAAAACCTTTACGCCAATGGAATTAAATATGGACGGTTGGGGAGCTAATGAAAAATATCCACATGCATTGGGTGAGCCTGTAACTTCGATTAACCGCAACTATTTAAAACTGAAATCGGAGTTAATGCCGTATACTTATAGCGTTGCTAGAGAAGCGGTTACCGGATTGCCGATCATCAGGGCAATGTTTCTGGAATATCCAAATGCCTATACCAAAGGGACTTCAACACAATATCAATACCTCTATGGACCTTCTTTCTTAGTGGCGCCAATTTATCAGGCTACCCAATCAGACGAAAAAGGTAACGATATCCGCAATGGTATTTATTTACCAGAGGGAACATGGATTGATTATTTCACTGGAGAAAAATATACTGGAAACAGCATTCTCAACAGTTTTGATGCCCCATTATGGAAATTGCCTGTTTTTGTGAAAAATGGCGCCATTATTCCGATGACGAATCCGAATAACAATGTTGCTGAAATCAATAAAGCAAACCGTATTTATGAATTATATCCTTTTGGAAAAACTTCATTTACCGAATATGATGATGACGGTGCAACAGAAGCCTATAAATTAGGAAAAGGTGCTTCTACTTTAATCGAATCAGCACTAGATCAGAAAAACAATGCCCTGGTTACCATTCATCCTGCAAAGGGCGATTTCGRTGGCTTTGTGAAAGAGAAAACAACTGAATTCGTCATTAACGTTACCGAAAAACCAAAAAGGTTAACGGCAAAAGTTGGGAACAGTAAAATAAAATTATCAGAAGTAAACTCAAAAGACGAGTTTTTAAAACAGTCTAATGTTTATTTCTACGATGCAGCCCCGAACTTAAACCGTTTTGCTACAAAAGGAAGTGAGTTTGAAAAAGTGGCAATGGTTAAAAACCCGCAATTGTTGGTTAAACTTCAATCTACCGATATTACCATCAATCCGGTAATACTTAGTATAGACGGTTTTAAATTCGAGCCCGTAGATAAACAACGTGTATCAACAGGTAAATTAACTGCTCCTGCTAATGCAAGGGTAAGTGATAAAAACAGAGAAGCCTATACGCTTAGCCCTAGCTGGAGTAAAGTGAGCAATGCAGATTTTTATGAAATTGATTTTAACGATATGCATTATACTACTATCCGAGATACTGCTTTGTTGTTTGATGGTTTATTAGCCGAAACAGCTTACAGTTTTAAACTGCGTGCAGTAAATAAAGATGGTTATTCTGATTGGACCGAAATTAAAGCAACTACTAAAACCAATCCTTTAGAGTTTGCTATTCAGGGTATTGTTGCCGAAACTACGGTGGAAAATCAAGGAGGTTCTGGTATCAATAAATTGTTCGATTATGATGAAGGTAATACCTGGCATACCAAATGGGGTGTTAAGGCAGTTCCTTTTGATATGATCATTGATCTGAAATCGATCAACCAACTGGATAAATTCCACTACCTGCCACGCACAGGAAGAGGGAACGGGATTTTATTAAAAGGTAAAGTGTTTTATAGCAATAATAAAGAAAGCTGGACAGAAGCTGGTGCATTTGAATGGGCCAATAACGACGAAATTAAAATATTCAATTTTACTGCACATCCTGCTGCACGTTACCTCAAAATTGCTGTTGCTGATGGTGTAGGTGGTTTTGGTTCAGGTAGAGAGCTATATGTATTTAAAGTTCCTGGTACCGAAAGTTATCTTCCCGGCGATATCAATAACGACCGTTTAATTGATAAGAACGATTTAACTTCTTACATCAATTATACTGGTTTAAGAAAAGGTGATGCTGATTTTGAAGGTTATATCAGCAATGGCGATATCAATAAAAACAATTTGATTG
>NZ_JBFTQI010000610.1:0-3686 GCF_056398925.1 Pedobacter sp. 01T416_2 | reverse complement strand
GTGCATGTACACCCTGATTTCTTTGGTTACTTTGGGATCGAATTTCCGATCGAAGAGTTCGTCTTTGATATTACCCTCTTTAGAAATTTTATTGATTTTTACGCGTAACCCATCGTTTTCAGCATCGGTAATCTGAATCAGTTCATTTTTATTGGTTACCTCGATATCTACAATGCGGTTAAAGAAATGATAATACTGGTTCATTAACTTTGGCAAAGTGGCTATCCGGTTACGCATCTGTGCCAAAAAGGCATCGTGATGTAATGAGTAACTTGGTTCAGGGAGTTTTTTTAGTGCTTTCTCGAAAACGGCATCGTTATAGTTTGCGCAGAAATCTTTCACAATTTTATCAAACTCCTCTTCATCAATATTGGCTGTCCAACGGCTGCTGATTTCTCTTCCTTCCCATAAAAACCAATTGATATCTTTTATACCACGTTCATAACCCTGCATCATGGGTAATAATGACGAAGATTGTGTGTATCGCTGTAAAAGGCCGTCAGATCTGAAAAAAACCTGATCGCGATCTCTTGGCACCGGCGAATAAAGCGAACCATCTTTAGTTTTGATTTCTTTCCAACGCCATTGGTCTTCATGTCTGTCCCAATCGCCCAATAATACATCAAACGCCCTGGCTTTTACCCAGGCAGGTTCATCTAATCTATTATCGTTATCATCAGTTAGTTTTTTATCCATTTTCGGAGAACTGTCTGATTCTCCTGTGGGTTCTCTTTCTTCGAACAAACACAAAGTATTGGCAAATGCCGATTCAAATTCGCCTAAGTTGTCATCAGGAGAAACCCAGCCAATAATCGGGTTGCTATGCGGGATACCGCCAGCCTTAGCAAGTTCGGGAACTACCAGTGCCGAAAACGGATGCTGTGCGGACATGTTATCCTTTATAATATCTTTAGCAAAAGTTTCGCGCAATGCGGCAGGCAAAAGTACTTCAGGGTATTTCTCCACGCTACGCAAAACATATTCTTTACCGTTTTTATCTTCTAATCGTAAAGAACGCGATTGATTGCCTCCACCGCGCTGAGTCGCTTTTAAACCACCCATCATTTGAGAAACCCGTAATACAGGAACCTTTGTTTTTGCAGCATATTCTTTACGGTAATTTTCGCCAAAAATAGCACGGTGAAAACGGCCAACGCTATCATATTCGGGCTTAATACGTACAAAAATACTATCAGCGGTAATCGGTTTATCTCTATTCCTTATTATTTGAGGAATGGTTTCGAACTTTTTAATGTAACTGTAAACTCTTTTAACGCTCGTATCCGAATAAATGTAATATTCGTAGCGCATATCGTTGTTTTTCAACTGATCGGCAACCACGTAGCCCTGCTGCATTTCGTGAAACAAAGAAGTTTTACCCTCTTTATTTGGCGACACCTTTGAACCCGAACCACTGATAACCTGCAATTGTTTCCCTTTAATTAACTGTAAACCATGCTCATGCCCCGCTACATAGGTTACATTTGGGTAATCGCCAAATACACCGGTTACTGATTTAATCATATCCTTATAAGCAGGGTGATTTAAATCTTCAGGGCTTAATAAAGTGGAACGTAACATCGGATAAATAGAGCCCAAAACAGGCAATGGGATATATAGATTTTTATCCAGCGATGTGAGCGGAAAAATGTGGTTCCTCAAATTGAAATAACCGCCATGTGGGCCATAACTCTGAAATGGATGATGTGAGGCTAAAAGAATAACCTTGTCTTTGTTCTCTTCGAGTAACTGTTCCATTTTCACTAAAACCTCATCTTTGGTACGGCATTCGCATTCGCCGTTAGGATTTGATTTATTGTATGGAAAAACCCACCATTCACTATCGTAAGCAATGATGGTTAATTTATCAGTTAATTTAATGGCCACAGGATCAGGGCATCCGTTTTCTGGTATTAGCCTCAGTAATGGATCGTTCTGTGCTTTAAGGAAATCATCTTGCGCTTTGATTTTGGCCAAACCTTTGGGGCCAGATTTATCCCAATCGTGGTTGCCGGGAACAAAATAAACCGCAGCGCCCATTTTACGCATAGGCTCGAACTGTGAACGGAGGATTTTTTTAGTTTCTTCTTCTTCTACGCTTCCAGGAAGACCCATCCCTGTTGGATAAATATTATCCCCCAAATATAAAACGGTTGTTTTTTTGGGAAGTATTTGTTTGGCGGCATTTTTTAAATCCTGCATCTGCGCAGGGTTCATTTCGCCGGCATCGCCAAAAAGAATTACACGATATTTCACATCATCCTGCGCAAGGGCAATGAAGTTGATTAAAAATAAGATGGTAAAAAGGGTAAATCTTTTAATCATAGACTCAGCGTTTGTATAAAGATAGTTATTTTAAAATTTATTTTATTTCTCATGAGCATCGTCCAAGCAATCTCATAAACTTAATTTCAGGTTCGGACCTGTCACGTTGAGCCTGTCGAAACGCGCTTTACCATACATTTTAGTTGGTCCTTCGACAGGCTCAGGATGACAATATATATAATGAGACAGCCTCCTAATAGATCCTGAAACAAGTTCAGGACGACGTTCGCATTAGGGCACCACTACTAAAACCTATTTTTTCAATTTAAACATTAAAATGTTTCCTGCAGATAAAGTACCGCCCTCGTTAGAGATATAAAGGTTCTGATCGCGATCAAATGCAATACCTTCTGGTTGGTTAAAGAAATCTCCTTTTAGCGGGTATGTTGCTTTAATTTTAAAGTTTGCATCGGTAACGACCAATAGTTTATTCATTGATGAAAGCACATACCACTCGTTAGTTGATGGGTTTTTAGCCAAAGCAGAAGGACGGAACTTAATTTTGGCTTCGCCTGATAGGTCAGCTATTTCTTTATAAGACAAGGCAAAAGTTCCACTTGCGGTAAATTTACCATCAGCATATTTAAAGGCATAAATATCCGTCTGGTCGCTTTTATTTTTCTTAATTTCTTTAGTTAATACATACACCAGGCCTGTTTTTTCGTCTGCGGCTAAGCCTTCAYATTCGGCTTTAGGAACCAGGTCTTTGGTTTTAACCACATCTGCAACTTCTGGTTTATTGATCTCGCTAATAGGAAAGCTATGCAGTTCGCCATTGCTTTTTAATACAATTACAGTGTTATTTAAGATAGCCAGATCTTCATAATCGCCTTTACCTCCAAATTTGGTAAATTTCGATTCTTTATCGGTTAAACCAAGATGAAACAAATCGCCGTCTTCATCCTGAATCGCAAATACTTCTTTAGGATCACCGTTATGAAATACAATTCCGGAAATTTCGAATAAATTTTGCGGCATGTTATATTTTACAGGATTTGCTAAATCGTAAGGAAGGTTTGATTTTTCTGATCCTCCTGCCGAAACGGTTTCTGTAGAATCACTTTTTTTATCATCACGGTTCGCATTTACACATGATATACCTAAAAAGGCAATGGCAATTAGAAAGCTAGAGGCGAGGAAAGTTTTATTGTATTTCATAAGGGGTAAAATTTAATACTTGTTTATTTATTAATCGTTATCCCGACAGCATAACCGTCATCTCCTTTGGTTTATCGGACTGATTTTTCTTCTTGTAAATAGTATTACAAGAAGAAAGCTTGGTAAGCGTTTAAATAAAAGGCAGGGTGAACTTCCGTCATCTCTAGTTCACAGAACTTGTGGTCGTATTAGTCCCTGCCTTT
>NZ_JBFTQI010000609.1:0-3700 GCF_056398925.1 Pedobacter sp. 01T416_2 | reverse complement strand
GTTTGTAGAAATGGCAATCTTTAAATCGCCCTTTTGAACAATTGATCCCAGATAGAAATCGCAAAGTTCAGGCTTATCTGCCACGTTGATCAAGAGGCCACGCTCATGCGTCACCTTTCTAATCTCTTCATTTAAAATATTGTTATTGGTTGCCGCGAAAACGATGTCAATGTCATTCAGATCATCTACATCGAAACTTTTCTGTTTAACTTTTATCAGCGGATAATTTGCGATAAGCGCATAAACTTCTGGTGATACTAGCTCTGCAACAATCGTGATGGTAGCACTATGGCTATTATTTACGATCGCAGTTAATTTCTCGAGCCCAATATTTCCTGCACCAATTAATAATGTACGCAGCTTGTTCAGCTTTACAAAAACTGGAAAGAGCTGGTTACCTTTTTCTTCTTCAGAAAAAGATGCTGCATTATCAGGTTGGTTAGGCAATACTTGCATATTGTTTAATTAATTTCTTAAATGATGGATGTAATGATACAACTTCTCCAAAAATTAATAAAGCAGGTGCCTTAATATTTTCTTGTTGCACTAAACCTTCTATGGTTTCAACCACGCCAACAACCAATCTTTCATCTTCTGCTGATCCGTTCTGAACCACTGCGGTTGGTAAATGATGTTTTCCTGCAGCTTTAAAAATCTCTACAATTTTAGGTAATTTTTTAAGTCCCATAAGTACCACAACAGTAGCATTAGAATGTGCTGCCTGGTAAATATCAGCCGAAACTTCTCCTGAAGTGGTTGTTCCGGTAATTACCCAAAAACTTTCGCTCATGCCGCGGTGCGTAACCGGAATCTGTTGCAAACCTGGTACACCGATCGAACTCGAAATACCTGGGATTACACTTACCGGAATGCTATAAGACGCTGCATAATCCAACTCCTCGTAACCTCTGCCAAAAACAAATGGATCGCCACCTTTTAAACGCACTACGTGACCGTAGTTTAAGGCATAATCGATCAYTAATTTATTGATGGTATCCTGAGGATAAGAATGCTCACCAGAACGCTTTCCTACATAAACTTTAATGGCTTCTGCCGGAGCGTGCTCCAATAAAGCTTCGTTGGTTAAAGCGTCGTACAAAACCACATCGGCAGTTTGCAATGCTTTAACCCCTTTTAGTGTCAATAAATCAGGATCTCCAGGACCAGCGCCTAAAAGGGTTATTCTTGATTCCACGTTTAATCTCTGCTCTCCCATATTATGCGTTTACTAAGCCCCTTTTAGCCTTAATCTGATTTAAAAATTGTTTTGCTTCTTCAAAATATTTCTGTGCAAACTCAGCTGTTGGTTCGTTTTTGTTAATCTGTAAAACCAGGTCAGAGAAATTGGTCGATAAATTAAATTCTCCAGTTTCTACGTAATGGTTATCAAATTCGCGGATCACACCTACCTGTGTGCTGCTGTTTACACCTTTATCTAACAGTAACGATTTTGCAGCGCTTACGAAAGTGCTGTAAGTATGATAAATGGCATCGGCATAAGCAGCTTTCTCCAGGTTTTGTTTCGCCCAATCAAATTTTTCATCGGCTTCTAATAATAAGGTAGCTACCAAATCAATTACAACACCAGCACATTCGCCTACACCAATTGCGGTTACGAACTCTTCTACATGTCCCCAATCTACAAATTCTTCTGTTTTAAGATTGGTTAAATCGGCCAATGGTTTTAACAGCTGATAAAAATGGTCTTTACCTTTTCTATCATAATATTGGTGAAAGTTCTCATCCTCAAGATTATTGGCTTTAAAATCATTTAAAATGAAATGTAAAACACTTGTTGCTCTTTTAGAAGGTACTTTTATTACGCGTTCTGCTACTCTACCTACACCATTACCTACAGTACCACCACCCAACATCACCTGAACTGCCGGAACAACTTTTCCTTCAGCTTTTACCGAACTTCCGTGGAAACCAATCTCAGCCAAACCATGCTGACCGCAAGAGTTCATACATCCACTGATTTTGATCTTGATGTTTTTCTCGTAAATAAACTCAGGGAAATCAGTATAAATCACTTCTTCCAAAACTTCGGCCAAGGTCATTGAATTCGAAATACCCAAATTACAGGTATCGGTACCAGGGCAAGTGGTAATATCAGCTAAACTATCAAAACCTGCCGTTGTAAAACCAATTTTATTTAAAGCAGCATATAATGAAGGTAATGCTTCTTTACGTACAAACTTTAATAGCAAGCCTTGGTTTTGGGTAATCCTGATTTCATCAGCAACATATAACCTGATAGCATCAACAAATGCCCTTGCTTTATCTGTTTTGATATCGCCTACCTGAACTTTTACATAAACGCCATAAAATCCGGCTTGTTTCTGCTCAATTACGTTAGTGGCTAACCAATGTTTGTAATGGGCTTCGTTTAAGATTTCTACCGCAGGGTATTCTTGTTCTAAAGGCAAGAGCGGCTGAGGTACAGTATTAATATCTATTTTAAAGGTTTTTACTTTGTTGGCAATACGCTCTTCGGCAACCAAACGTAAAACTTCTTCTAAACCCAGTTTTTGAACCAGGTATTTTAAACGTGCTTTGTTACGGTTGGTCCGTTCGCCATAACGGTCGAATACGCGAAGAACAGATTCAGTAAAAGGAATTAACTGATCCTCAGGCAAAAACTCGTGTACTGCATTGGCTAAAAATGGCTGTGCACCTAAACCACCTGCAAACAAAACTTTAAATCCACGTTCGCCATTTTCGTTAATTTTAGGAATAAAACCTAAATCGTGAATGTAGCTAAAGGCAGTATCTCTATCGCTCGAAGAAAATGAAATTTTAATCTTTCTTCCCATTTCCTGACAGATCGGGTTACGCAAAAAGTACGCAAATACCGCTTGCGCATAAGGCGAAACATCAAAAGGTTCTTCAGCATCTATTCCAGAATTTGGAGATGCCGTTACGTTACGAACCGTATTTCCGCAAGCCTCGCGGAGCGTAATATCATCCTGCTCTAATTTAGCCCAAAGCTCTGGAGTACGGTCTAAACTCACATAGTGAATCTGAATATCCTGACGGGTGGTTAAGTGTAAATTTCCACTTCCATACTCATCAGCAATATCTGCAATACGTAACAACTGCTTAAAAGTTACCTTACCAAAAGGCAATTTAATACGCACCATTTGTACGCCAGGTTGTCTTTGTCCGTAAACACCGCGTGCTAAACGGAGGCTTCTAAACTTTTCGTCGTGGATGGTTCCATCTCTAAAAGCTTTAATTTTATTCTCTAAATCGATAATGTCCTGCTCGACAATCGGATTTTCGAGTTCTGTTCTGAAACTTTGCATATGTGTTGTTAGCTTTATTCAAAAAATGCTTCCCTATTACCGAGAAGCATTCCATATTTTATACTTAAAATTATCTGTAGGCTCCTATTACTGCGTTTTACAACAACACATTATTTGCATAGCGATTAATTTGTTAGGTATAAAATTGAAATTCATACGCCAAATATATAAAGTATATAGGAATAGTCGTAATTTATTATGAAAAAATTTACATAAATAAAACGTCATTTCGACTGGAGCGTAGCGAAATGGAGAAATCTATAAGTTAAATTCTTTAATTATTAGCTTAAAACTGCCAACAGAAAATTAAAATTGCTAACTGCTAACTGATTTGGGCGTTACCTAAGCTGCGCAAAGGTCGGGCTTTGCAGGGCTGCGCTTCGCTTCGGTAC
>NZ_JBFTQI010000608.1:0-3710 GCF_056398925.1 Pedobacter sp. 01T416_2 | reverse complement strand
TCATATCGCTGTTTATGTAGCTGATCTAAGCGTAGCAACAACTTTTTACGAAAGTGTGTTTAACCTTAAAATCATTCCCGAACCTTTTAAAGATAACCGCCATACCTGGTTTACTTTAGGGCCAGCCGGACAGTTGCATTTAATCCAGGGGGCAAAAGGAAATGAGGTTTTTGATAAAAACGGGCATTTGTGTTTCAGTGTTCCATCAGTTGATGAATTTGTAAAGAAGCTGAATGCTAAAAATATCAGTTTCGAGGATTGGCCAGGAAAGAAAGGCGGAATTACCTTGCGTGTAGATGGCGTAAAACAAATTTATTTCAAAGATCCCGACGGGCATTGGTTAGAAGTAAACGATGCCAAGTAAATTTTTCACTACGCGCAGATTTTGTTTTGCACCATCCCTTATATTTAGGTTTTATCCGCTAAGCTTATGAAACTAAAATTCCTGAAATATTTTTGTACTACCTTTTTAATAATTGGTGTAGTTGAGCAATTAAAAGCTCAAAATGCTAACGCCGAAGCAGAATTTAAAACTGTAATGGATAAATATAATGCGGTTGGTGCTGCTGTGGCTGTGGTAAAAGAAGGTAAGATTATTTATACCCACTCTTTTGGACTAAAAGATATAGAAAATAAAAAGCCTTTAACTGATCAGGATATTTTCAGAATTGCATCTATTTCGAAGTCTTTTTCGGCAACATCCATTATGCAACTGGTAGAGGCCGGTAAAATTTCCTTAGATGATGATTTTGGCGATCTGGTGGGTTTTAAAATCAGGAATCCGAAATTTCCTGATCAGAGAATTACCTTAAAAATGGCTTTATCACATACTTCAAGTTTAAACGATTCTCAGGGATATCTTAATCTGGATGTAATCAATCCGGATAAAAATCCAAACTGGGCCAAATGTTATAATGAATACGCCCCAGGAAGCAAATTCGATTATTGCAATCTTAATTTTAACCTGATCGGTACCATCATCGAGAAAAAATCGGGTGAGCGTTTCGATAACTATGTAAAAAATCATGTGCTTAAACCCTTAGGGCTTTATGCAGGTTATTGCGTAGACTCTTTAGATAGCACGCGTTTTGTTAATTTATACGAATATCATGCCGATACGAAAACTTATACACCGTCGCCAACAGCATATGCGCCACGAAGAACAGAAATTGCAAATTACATAATGGGTTATAGTACGCCTGTTTTTTCGCCAACAGGTGGGATGAAAATTTCGGCTAGTGATTTAGCTAAATATATGATTATGCACATGAATTATGGCACATCAAATGGTATTAAGATAATCACTAAAAAGAGTGCGAAAAAGATGCAGACTGCCTTGACCGATGATGAAGGGTATGGCTTGGCCATCAGGACTGCAGATCAGCTTATCCCGGGTGTAAAACTGAAAGGACATACCGGTTCAGCTTATGGTTTATTCAGTACCATGTTTTTTAATCCGAAAGACAAATTTGGCTTCGTTATCATTACAAATGGTATAAACGCTACCTATACCGATGGCTTCCCTGATTTCAGTAGGGCAGCCATCAACAGCTTGTATCAGGCATTTATTAAACCAAACCAAAATTAATCTTTAAACCTATGAAGGATTAAGAAAGCGTTTATAAGCATTACCGGATTTAATTTTTTCCATGGTCAAATATTCTTTCACAATAGAAAATTCCATACTCTGGATGGCTTTAACCACCGATTTTAGTTTTTCACCTGTAACACCTAATCTGGCTGCCCAGTAATTGCGATCTTGTTCATCTGCAATCTCAATAAACTCTTTCCGGGCATTCATCGAATTAATTTGATATTCCATCTTTTTATTGGTTTTTGGTTAGTTAATATGTGATATAAACACCGATAATTCTGATTTGGTTTTGGAGTTTTGCCAATAGATAATCAAATATAGCTGCGCAAAGGCTTTTTTGTTAATGATCACGAGGCGAAAGCCTTTAATTGCCCTAAACCGATTACAAAACTGGTCTTAAAAATCGATTTAGGTCTATTCTTTTATGAATGTTATTTTAGCTCAAAAAAGAGTAACATTTTCCTTACAAAACATTAGGAATTCTCAGTTAGCATTTTTATTATTGTATTGTAATGTAATTTTTACAATGCCAGATCATTTTCTAACCAACGCTAAAAGTTTATCCCATTGCCCAAAATATTATCAGAACAATCGTTTTGTATTATTTCTTTGGGTATTGATTACACTTATTTTTGTGATCGATTCTTGGGCAACACACCGGTATAATAACTACCTTATTTTTGAGAATACCTTCAGGAATCTTCTTCAGCAAAAATCTCTTTATGCATGGTACCCGGCTTATCACGAAGATGCCAATCATTATGGTCCTATTTTTAGTCTATTAATTGCTCCATTTGCATTAATGCATAATTGGATCGGTTTACTTTTTTGGAACCTGTTTAATTGTTTCCTGCTCTTTAAAGCGGTTCAAACCTTACCTCTAACGGAAGATGAAAAGGTGATTATCGGTTATATTGCCATTCCCTGTTTAATCGAATCGATGCTTAACCAGCAGTTTAATGCCGGTGCCGCGGCCTTAATGATATTGAGTTATACGCAAATAAATAAAGGTAGAGGGATATGGTCTGCGCTTTGTATTGTGCTGGGTACATTTATTAAGCTTTATGGCATTGTGGGGCTAGTATTCTTCTTTTTTGCGAGGAAAAAGCCAGTTTTTGTGTTATGGTTAATCATGTGGTCTATCATCATATTCTTATTGCCAATGTTGTTGGCCTCTCCTCATTTTGTTGCGCAAAGTTATATCGATTGGAAAAACTCACTGATCGGGAAAAATATGATTAATGTTTCAGGTGGAGAAGATATTTCGATTATGGGTTTCTTTAGGCAACTATTTGATATTCCTAAAGTATCAAATTTTGTTTTTCTTACACTTGGCAACCTATTGTTTATGTTGCCTTTTCTGTACATTACTTATTTTTCGAAAAGTAAATTCCAGCTGATGATTCTGTCTTCCGTATTGTTGTTTCCTGTGCTGTTTAGTACTGGAGCAGAAGATTGTACATTTATCATTTCGATAACTGGTGTTGGCATTTGGTATGTAAACGAAAATAATAAAGTGCTAAAAAATGTATTGTTGCCAATTTTACTTTTCATCACCTGCAATTTCCCTTTGCTGCTTTTTCCAACTTTTGCAAAAGCGCATCATTTATTATTATCCATCATTAGTTTTCCTTATTTTTTGGTATGGTTGAGGGTTATCAATATCGCTATAAACGATAAACTCGTCTATGAAGAAGAAACAGAACCAGAGAGGGTTACAGCACTAGTAGATTAACTTTTAAATTTTATTTTTTTAAGGTTTTAATATCCGTTTGAAAAAATGGCTGTTAAAACCTTTTTTATTATTCGGCTGTTTTATAACTGTCTAATCAAAAAATAGTTATGGATGATAAACAAAAAAACGGTAGTGCTGATCGGGCTAGGATCAACATTAACGAAGGTTATGAACTAGATTATTGGTCTAACAAATTCGGAGTAAGCAAAGATAAGCTGAAAGCCGTAGTACAAACAGTTGGTACCTCTGCCCGCGCAGTTGAAGATTATTTAAAAAAGTAAAATATTGATTATGAGTCTGAAAAAGTATGTTGCCAAGCGCGATTTCTCAAAAACCACCGAACCAAAGTCGGGTAAAAGCAGCGATAGGAACAAATTACAT
>NZ_JBFTQI010000607.1:0-3713 GCF_056398925.1 Pedobacter sp. 01T416_2 | reverse complement strand
GTAATGGATATTGCTAAGGTAAATATTCAGCAAAGTGTAGAATATACCCGCATCAATGCCAACGGGAAAGATGGAATCCTGATTGCAGTAATCAAACAACCTAATGCCAACCTGGTCGATCTCTCCAATGAGATGTTTACCAAAGTAGAACAACTGAAACATATTCTGCCGGCCGGCGTAAGCATTAAACCTTATTACGTACAGGCCGATTTTGTAAACGAATCGGTAAAAAGTGTACGCGATAGTTTATTAATTGGTTTGGCATTGGCCATTTTGGTGGCTATTATTTTTTTGAGATCGTTCAAGGCAAGCGTTACCATTTTAATCACCATCCCGGTTACGCTTTGTTTAACTGTAATTGTACTCTATTTTGTTGGGTATTCGCTCAATATCATGACCCTTGGCGCCATTGCAGCAGCCATAGGTTTAATTATAGATGATGCTATAGTGGTGGTAGAGCAGATTCATCGCACACATGAAGAACACCCCGAAGAGCTTACAATGAGGTTGTTGAGCAAGGCGGTGAGTTATCTTTTCCCGGCCATGTTGGGGTCTTCTATCAGTACGATTGTGATATTCGTTCCCTTTGTACTGATGACGGGTGTTGCAGGTTCTTATTTTCAGGTGATGACCAATACCATGATCATTACCCTGGTCTGTTCCTTCTTTGTTACCTGGATTGGTTTACCTGTGATTTATCTTTTGCTTACCCGTAAAGGGGGTAGTCACGCAGCAACTGGCAAAAAAGTAGTGGTACATGAGGTTAAATCGCAAAACTGGGTGCGTTATTTTATACAACGACCTTATATCTCGATCATATTTATGCTCGTGCTGATCGCATCGATTGTGCTCGTTTTCCCGCGTTTAGAAACCGGATTTCTCCCCGAAATGGATGAGGGTAGCATTGTATTGGATTATGCTTCACCTCCAGGTACTTCGCTTGAAGAAACCGACAGGATGCTTAAACAGGTAGAAAAGGAGATTGTTAAAATTCCAGATGTTCAGGCGTATTCGCGAAGAACGGGAACACAGATGGGCTTTTTTATTACCGAACCAAATACTGGCGATTACCTGATCCAGCTGAAGCATAACAGGACAAAAAGCACAGAAGAAGTGATCTCGGAGATCCGCACGCATATCGAAAATACACAACCTGCATTGGTAATCGATTTCGGGCAGGTAATTGGTGATATGTTAGGCGATCTAATGAGTTCCACACAACCCATCGAGGTGAAAATTTTTGGCAATGATCAGGAAAAACTGCAGGCTTTATCTAAAAAGGTAGCTGATCTGGTTTCGCACGTAAGTGGTACAGCAGATGTGTTTGATGGTATTGTGCGCTCAGGGCCAACGGTAAATATTCAACCGAATTTTACTATGCTGGCACAATATGGTGTTAGTCCAGTATCTTTTCAATCGCAGCTCCAAACCGCAATGCAGGGGACTTTAATAGGCGATTTATACGATAAACAACAGCTTTCACCCATCCGCATGGTGTACCCCGGAAGCAGGACTTTTAGCGTGGCCGATATCAACAAGCTTAAAATTTTCTTGCCTGATGGAACAGCGGTGTCCATTCAGCAAATGGCCAGGGTTGATCTTAAAGCAGGAATTGCCGAAGTGGCTAGGGAAAACCTGCAAACCATTGGGGTAGTTACCGCAAGGCTCGATAACCGCGATCTGGGAAGTGTAATGAAAGATCTTCAGAAAGCTGTAAATACCAATGTAAACCTGCCTTCGGGTTACCACATCGAATATGGTGGTGCATATAAAGAACAGCAACAATCGTTCTCCGAACTGCTCACCATTCTTATCGCATCGAGTTTGTTGGTGTTTAGCGTAATTTTATTTCTATTTAAAGATTTTAAAATTGCCTTTCTCATTTTATTGATCTCGGTACTGGGCATTTCAGGGAGTTATTTAGCCTTGTTTTTAACCCATACACCACTCAATGTAGGCAGTTATACAGGGTTGATTATGATTGTGGGTATTATCGGCGAGAATGCCATATTTACCTTTTTACAGTTTAAAGAATCCCTTGCCAAGCAAAGTGTTGATGATGCCATAACCTTTGCCATCTCTACCAGGTTAAGACCAAAATTAATGACTGCACTTGGGGCAATTATCGCCTTAATGSCTTTGGCTTTAGGTATTGGAGCTGGTGCACAATTGCATCAACCGTTGGCTATAGCCGTAATTGGCGGTTTTATAGCAGCCATGCCTTTATTGCTCATTGCTTTACCAAGCTTGATCAGGCGATTCTACAAATCGGCCAAACCTGAAGGAGATCCAGTTGAAGCGTAATAGATTTTAAATCCATATCCTCAGAATATTAAAACTAAAAAAATGAAAAAGAAATTATTAAGCATTGTGGTTCTTTTTGCAATGTCAATTGCTGCAAATGCCCAACAAAAAAGTAGCCTGCATGTATTGGCAGTCCATAAAATACAAAGCGATGGGGGTTGGGATTRTGTGAGCATCGATCAGCAGCACAACAATCTTTTTGTTTCTCATGGCAATCAGGTAAATATATTAAATAAGAACAATGGCGATTCGGTAGGTGTGATCCACAATACACTTGGTGTACATGGAATTGCAATTGCAGGCCCGTTCGGCAAAGGGTACACCACTAATGGCAAAGCAGGCACTTGTACCGTTTTCGATTTGAATAACTTCATTGTATCGACGCAAATTAAAGTAGGGCAGAATCCTGATGCTACTTTCTTTGATGATTATAGCAAAAAAGTAATCGTATTCAACGGCAAAAGTAGTGATGCCAGCATTATCGATCCACAAACTGATCGGGTTATCGCAACGATTCCCTTAGGTGGCAAACCCGAAGCTGGGGTTTCAGATGGGAAAGGAAAAGTATATGTAAATATTGAAGATACCGGAGAAATTGTTTGTTTTGATACAAATACCAATAAAGTTTTATCCAGGTACAAGCTAAAGGGTGGAGAAGAGCCATCTGGCTTAGCTATCGATCGTGTAACATCAAGACTGTTTACGGTTTGTGCCAACAAAGTGATGCTTATTCTGGATGCCAAAACAGGCAAACAGATTGCCTCGTTACCGATTGGTAATAATTGTGATGGTGTAGTCTTCGATCCGGCTACTAAATTAGCTTACAGTGCTAATGGAGAAGGCAACATAACAGTGGTAAAAGAGGTTTCAGCTAATAAGTTTATTGTACAGGAAACTGTAAAAACAGAAGTAGGAGCAAGAACCATTGCCATTGATTTGACTAGTCATCACCTTTTTCTGCCAACGGCAGCCTTCGAAAAAAGTACGGATGCCAACCAACGTCCACATCGTATTCCTGGAAGCTTTAAAATTATAGAAGTAGGTAAGTAGAGGTATTTTAGCTTCTATTTTGGATTGTCGAGATGCATATCGTGTTTTCTCGACATTTTTTGTTTAACCTTAATTAGAGGAATGTTTTAAGACGTTAAATCCTTATACTGAACAATCTAGAGTAAATAAAATTTTATTAATCTATAAATTCTATAGGATTTATAGAATTAAATATTATATTTGCCTGCCACCTGCAAATAACGATATGAATAAATTTTACTTTCTTTCATTTTCTACCTACGCTATCTACTGTTCGAATTACCACGAATCAATGCGAATGCGTTGTTGTTGCGCATAAATTTATAGTAAAATGGCTTTCTAAATGGCCAAACGCTCAACAATAATGCTTTGACTTAACT
>NZ_JBFTQI010000606.1:0-3717 GCF_056398925.1 Pedobacter sp. 01T416_2 | reverse complement strand
GTTTATAAACATCTCATTTTGTTTGGTTAATGAGAATGCTTGAAACTGAAACCAAACAAATAGTTTATTCTTAAACTAAAATCTTTTAGTCCATTGGCAAAGACAGTCGAACAAAGAGTAAATTTTGCAACTAGTAAGCACATTATAGACTATCCGGATTTTCTGGATGTGCAATTGCAATCATTCAGAGAATTTTTCCAGATAGATACCACATCAGACGATCGCTCTAGCGAAGGTTTGTTTAAAGTGTTTGCTGAAAACTTTCCAATAACAGATTCAAGAAATATCTTCGTATTGGAGTTTCTTGATTATTTTGTTGATCCGCCACGTTACGATATACATGAGTGTATTGAGCGTGGATTAACCTACAATGTTCCATTAAAAGCAAAGCTGAAGCTTTCTTGTAATGATGTAGAACATGAAGATTTTGAAACCATTATCCAGGATGTGTACTTAGGTACAATCCCGTATATGACACCAAAAGGTACGTTTGTTATCAACGGTGCAGAACGTGTTATCGTTTCGCAATTACACCGTTCTCCAGGAGTGTTCTTCGGTCAAAGCCGTCACACAAATGGAACCAAATTGTATTCTGCACGTGTAATTCCTTTCAAAGGTTCATGGATCGAGTTCGCTACAGACGTTAATAACGTGATGTATGCTTATATCGATCGTAAGAAAAAATTCCCGGTTACCACTTTATTACGTGCTATCGGTTACGATTCTGATAAAGATATCTTAGAACTTTTTGATCTTGCTGACGAAGTAAAAGTTAGTAAATCTGGTTTGAAGAAATACATCGGTCGTAAACTGGCAGCAAGGGTATTGAAAAAATGGGTTGAAGATTTTGTAGATGAAGATACAGGTGAGGTAGTTTCTATCGACCGTAATGAAGTGATTCTTGAAAGAGAAACCGTTTTAGAAGACGAACACATTGATATGGTTATCGAAGCAGGCGTAAAAAGCATCATCTTGTCTAAAGAAGATGGCGCAAGTCAGGCTGATTATACCATTATATATAATACATTACAGAAAGATACATCAAACTCAGAAAAAGAAGCTGTAGAAAACATCTATCGTGCTTTGCGTAATGCAGAACCACCTGATGAGGAAACAGCCCGTGGTATCATTGATCGTTTATTCTTTTCAGATAAACGTTACGATTTAGGAGATGTTGGTCGTTACCGCATCAACCGTAAATTAAAAATGAATACCCCTGATGAGGTTAAAGTATTAACAAAAGCAGATATTATTGCAATTGTTAAATACCTGATCAAATTGATCAACTCAAAAGAAGAAGTAGATGATATCGATCACTTGTCTAACCGTCGTGTACGTACGGTAGGTGAGCAATTGTACGCACAATTTGGTGTTGGTTTAGCCCGTATGGCCAGAACAATCCGTGAGCGTATGAATATTCGTGATAACGAGGTGTTTACACCAACTGATTTGATTAACGCCCGTACGTTATCATCGGTTATCAACTCGTTCTTTGGTACTAACCAGTTGTCTCAGTTCATGGATCAAACGAATCCATTGGCAGAGATCACACACAAACGCCGTTTATCGGCTTTAGGTCCAGGTGGTTTATCGCGTGAGCGTGCCGGTTTCGAGGTACGTGACGTTCACTATACGCACTATGGTCGTTTATGTACTATTGAAACACCAGAGGGACCAAACATTGGTTTGATTTCATCACTTTGTGTGCATGCAAAAATCAATAATTTAGGTTTCATTGAAACACCATACAAACGTGTTGAAGATGGTAAAGTAGTTGTAGATTCAGACGTTATTTATTTATCTGCTGAGGACGAAGATGGTAAAACCATCGCTCAGGCCAATGCAGAATATGATGATAAAGGTAATTTTACCACACCACGTGTTAAAGCGCGTTATGAGGGTGACTTCCCGATTATTGAGCCTGAGAAATTAGACTTAATGGACGTTGCGCCTAACCAGATTACTTCAATCGCTGCTTCGTTAATCCCGTTCTTAGAACATGATGATRCGAACAGGGCTTTGATGGGATCGAACATGCAACGTCAGGCCGTACCATTGTTGCGTCCTGAAGCACCAATTGTAGGTACAGGTTTAGAAGGTCGCGTTGCACGTGACTCAAGAACTTTGATCAACGCAGAAGGTGACGGTGTTGTAGAGTATGTTGATGCTAACGAAATCACCATTAAATATGAGCGTAACGAAGATGATCGTTTAGTTTCATTTGAAGGTGATAGCAAAACTTACCGTTTAATTAAATTCAAAAAAACCAACCAGAATACTTGTATCAACTTAAAACCAATCGTTAAGAAAGGTCAGAAAGTTACTAAAGGACAAGTACTTTGCGAAGGTTATGCAACTGAAAATGGTGAATTAGCATTGGGTAGAAACCTGAAAGTGGCATTCATGCCTTGGCAAGGTTTCAACTTTGAGGATGCGATTGTAATCAACGAGCGTATTGTTCGTGATGACGTTTTCACTTCATTGCATATTGAAGAGTTTGAATTAGAAGTACGTGATACTAAACGTGGAGAAGAGGAATTAACACCAGATATCCCGAACGTTTCTGAAGAGGCTACTAAAGACCTTGATGAAAACGGTATTATCCGTATTGGTGCTGATGTAAAAGAAGGTGATATTTTAATTGGTAAGATTACTCCAAAAGGAGAATCAGATCCTTCGCCGGAAGAGAAATTACTACGTGCAATTTTTGGTGATAAAGCAGGTGATGTTAAAGATGCGTCTTTAAAAACTCCTCCTTCAATCCAAGGTGTGGTAATTGATACTAAATTATTCAGCCGTGCTAAGAAAACTACAAAAGCTGAGGAAAAATCGGCAATTGAGAAATTAGACAAAGGATATAACAATATCACTGAGAAATTAAAAGCAGAATTAGTTGACAAATTATTCACCATCGTAAATGGAAAAACATCTCAGGGTGTATTTAACATTTACAAAGAATTATTAGTTGCTAAAGGCGCTAAATTTACTCAGAAAATTTTAGCTGAGCTTGATTATAATCACATTAGCCCTAACAAATGGACTACTGATGATGATAAAAACGAGATGATTAAAATGTTGCTTCACAACTACGGTATCCGTGTTAACGAAGAACTTGGTGCTTACAAACGCGATAAATTCGCGATCAGTGTAGGTGATGAGCTTCCTTCAGGAATCGTACAGATGGCAAAAGTTTATGTAGCTAAAAAACGTAAATTAAAAGTAGGTGATAAAATGGCGGGTCGCCACGGTAACAAAGGTATTGTTGCACGTATTGTACGTGATGAAGATATGCCTTTCTTAGCTGATGGTACTCCGGTTGATATCGTGTTGAACCCACTAGGTGTACCTTCACGTATGAACCTTGGTCAGATCTACGAAACCGTATTGGCATGGGCCGGTAAAGAATTGGGTGTTAAATTTGCAACTCCGATTTTTGATGGCGCTACGCACGATGAGGTGGAAGAATGGATCGCTAAAGCAGGAGTTCCTGCTTCAGGAAAAACCTACTTATACAATGGTTTAACAGGTGAGCGTTTCGATCAGACTACAACTGTAGGTATTATCTACATGTTGAAATTAGGTCACATGGTTGATGATAAGATGCACGCCCGTTCAATCGGACCATACTCATTAATTACACAACAACCATTGGGTGGTAAAGCCCAGTTCGGTGGTCAGCGTTTTGGTGAGATGGAGGTTTGGGCATTAGAGGCATTC
>NZ_JBFTQI010000605.1:0-3742 GCF_056398925.1 Pedobacter sp. 01T416_2 | reverse complement strand
CGTAAATGTCGGTAAAATGGTCGTGGCTGACATTAATTCGTCTTTTGACCCTTTACGCGATCCTT
This sequence comes from Pedobacter sp. 01T416_2, assembly GCF_056398925.1. NCBI lineage: Bacteria > Pseudomonadati > Bacteroidota > Sphingobacteriia > Sphingobacteriales > Sphingobacteriaceae > Pedobacter > Pedobacter sp. 01T416_2. The sequence goes on along the minus strand of NZ_JBFTQI010000605.1, from coordinate 3,677 downwards.
CGGTGCAACCGCTACTTTGGGAAATAAGAAGAGAAAGAATGGTTGAACTGATGGGGGAAGGTTTTAGTTTTCATGATGTAAGGAGATGGAAGAAGGCAGATTATTTCATCAATGTTCAGCCCTTGGGCGCAAGACTCGCTTCCTCCTGGCAGGGTGGGTTGCCGTCTTCACTCAAGTTTGTTACTGCCGGAAAAGATGCTGGCAGGTGCTATGTTTGGGATGATCCTATAGCAGGAGGAAAAGGATGGTTGGACAAATATTATTTGTACCCGATCCCCACTGCGCAGATTGCGCTTAATCCAAACATTAAACAAAACCCAGGCTGGTAGCTCAGCGATAAAAGAGGTTGTATCATAAATATAGAATTGTCATCCTGAGCCTGTCGAAGGACCTGTTTAAATGCCCTCTAAGGTGTTTCGACAGGCTCAACATGACAGCATCTGAGGTGAAATCGCCTTTATGATACACCCTCTTTTATGATATCAGCGCAATCGCATCTCCAATGATTTAAAAGATAGAAGAAGAATGCTGTTCTATTCATTAGGTAGCAATATAAATTATTAAGAGAAATGAAGAAAATCACCTTTTATATTTTGTTTTCCGTACTTGGATTTATGGCCAGCGCACAAAATGCGGCCATATCAAAACCCAATGTTATTTATATCCTTGCTGATGATATGGGGCGTGGAATGCTATCTTATTACGGACAGAAAATCGTAAAGACACCGAATATTGATAAGATTGCAAAACAGGGCGTAAGCTTTAACCGTTCCTACGCAGGTGTTTATTGTGCGCCATCCCGGGCCAGTTTGATCACGGGTTATAGCGATTGCCGAAAAGGAAAATATATACTGACCCAGGCGGGTATTTATGAAAAGGTAGCGAAAGGTTTATTGTCGGATGAGCGGGCACAGGCTAAAGTAGATAGCATCGTTGGCGGTGAACCCGACATTACCTATTTACCCCAGTTGTTTAAACAGGCTGGGTATATTACTGGCGAAATAGGGAAACTGGATTACGGTTTTGTAACCACTACCAATCAGATGAAAAAACACGGATGGGATTACTGGTATGGTTATTACGACCATCAGCAATGCCATGGTTTTTATCCTATGTTTTTGCATGAAAACGGTAAAATGATTTCTGTTCCGGGCAATACCAGGCCCGATGCGGGCAAGACTGGCGAATGGGGCTCGGAAGAAGGAGAAAAAGAACGCTGGAACATGGAGGGGAAAACGGTTTATTCACAGGATCTGTTTTTAGATAAGATACTTTCGTTTATCCATCAGAACAAAAACAAACCCTTCTTTCTTTATCATCCTACGCAATTGCCTCACGGCCCGGTGTCTATCCCGGCTATTCATCCTGATTTTGTTTTTAACAACAAACTGACGCAGATTGAAAAAGAATATGCTTCTATGCTTAAGAAGCTGGACGATAATGTAGGGATAATTATGGATGAGTTGAAAAAAACGGGACTGGATAAAAATACCATTATCGTTTTTTCTTCAGATAATGGCCATGAACTGTATTATAGCTACAAAGGTCGTGTAGAGAAACCCTATAGGAACATGCAGACCGGAAAGGGATTTGATAACATTACCGAAAAATTTTATAGCAATATTGGTGGCGATGTTTTTGATGGCAATAATGGTATGGCAGGCTTAAAGCGTATGAATTGGGAAGGCGGTGCCAGAGTCCCTTTGTTTGTAAGTTGGCCGGGGTATTTTAAACAGAATGTAGTGTCGCAGCAATTAGTGGGCAATTACGATTTTATGGCAACCATAGCAGAATTGTTGCATATAAAGCCAAAAGATAAAAAAGATGGCGTTTCGTTCTTATCAACCTTAAAAGGCAAGAAAAATGAAGCAGAACATGATGCCATTGCATTCGCATCGCCCATGGGCCCGGCATTGATCACTAATGACGGATGGAAGCTCCGGTTCCTTGCGGCAAAGAAAATTTATCAGCTCTATTATTTGCCCGATGACTATAAAGAAGAACATAATCTTGTGCAGCAACAGCCAGGTAAAGTAGAGGCTTTAAAAAAGATATTAATTGAAAAATGTGATGGCGATGTAAATAATGGTTGGTTTAATGATGATCGGGATGTCAAAGCAGTGAGATAGCCTATTTTAAATCTATGGCGTCTATCAGATGATTTATTGAATTCGATAATGATCCGTTACGGGCCTTTGGCGTTCGATCGAATTTTCATCCTGTTTTTTGTCACTGATACCTAGCTAGCTAATTGCTTTCTTTTCCATGTAATTTGTCTAATGCCGGCCTAACTAGGGCTTTAACTATTAAATTTAGCAATTTATCTTCTTTTTCGGTGGATATCCAGCTAGTTGTGTCATCAATTCTTTGATGCTTTTTTGGTTATTTATATCGGATTCTGAGCATTACCGATATGTTGATGGAAGGGCTTGGGTTTGAGTCTTTGTCAGTAAGAATTGTTTTCCATTTTAAGTTTTTTGTTTTGTATGGGCGTGCTGCTGCTCGAGCCTTGGTTTTTGTCCCTTTTCTTAAAGCTTTCCTTTTTGATTGTAGTTGATCCCTCTTTTAGATGCCTTGATAGGCTAACTTGTTGATAAAGTGATAAAAAAGGCCTTGTTTTTAAGATTTTCCCCCTATTTGTTTAAGATTTTCGCTATGTAATATTTTTGTGATTATACAATTTTACAATATAACCAAACTAACCAATAAACCAGTTTTTACGAAATGTGACCTCATGAAGGAAAGGGCCTGCCTGAAATCAATGTATGCAATAATATCATTGACGGTGGACAATTCCATTTTTTGCAGCTTTTTAGCTTAAGATGTTAGTCATCGATATCCAGCTGGATTAATCTGGCTGATGTAGAACTAACAGGATTGATAGCAGCAGAAATGATGGTTATTTTTTGATAGTAAACTGAAGATTTTAACTCATAACCGATGAACAGAATATTTTTTCTTTTGGCCCTGCTAACTTTAGTTGTTAAGGAGGCAGATGCCCAGCAGACAGGAAAAATCGACAATGATACCAGATCTAGCAGCCTGATCGCTGCAGCTCCCTTTTTACGGATCACGCCGGGTGCCCGCATTGCTGGCATGGGCAATGCCGGGGTAGCGGTTGAGGCTGATGCGCATTCGGCGGCCATTAATGCCGCATCGATGGCCTATCTGCCTTTGGGATCAACAGGAATAGGTTTAACCTATACCCCGTGGATGAGGAATCTGGTGCCGGATATGAACCTTGCCTACCTGAGCAGCTACCACAAGTTGGACGAACGCAATACCATAGGGGCTTCTTTGAGGTATTTTTCTATGGGCGCAGTTAGCCTTACCGATGATAACGCACAGGGATTGGGAACGGCCCGCCCAACAGAGTTTGCGGCCGATATCAGTTATGCGAGGAGTTTTGGAAAAGAATTCGCACTGGGTGGCAGTATCCGTTTCATCAATAGCAGCCTGTTTACAGGGATGACAACTTCAGGGGTACAGGCCGGGCCGGGAAGAGCCTTGGCAGCCGATATATCTGGGATCTACCGTACCGGGGTGATGTTGTTCGGAGGGCCTGCAGATTGGTCGATGGGGGTAAATATATCCAACATCGGGACAAAAATGAGCTATAGCGATACCGGAACACCATATTTTCTGCCTACTGAGCTGAAACTGGGCTCTGCAGTCAC
>NZ_JBFTQI010000604.1:0-3744 GCF_056398925.1 Pedobacter sp. 01T416_2 | reverse complement strand
TGACACCGGTAATAGTAAAGTTTGCTAGTATAAAATCTGGTAAGAACAATTTAAGTAAAGAGGCTGCAGGGGAAGTCATATAAAGTGAAATAGTAAAATGCAAAGCTATTTGTTTTTACCGTCCTCCACAACTTTTGGTATTGATCCGATATTATAAAAAATCAGACAAATATTAAAAAGATAATTTCAATAAAGTTTAGGCAACAAAAAACCCCTTCAAGTCATACTTAAAGGGGTTTAAAGCAGTGGGCCCACCTGGGCTCGAACCAGGGACCAAAAGATTATGAGTCTTCTACTCTAACCAGCTGAGCTATAGGCCCGGAAAAAAGGTTATCCTTTTTTGCGAGTGCAATGTTACAAATTTGAATTGAATTTTCGAAAATGTTTTCGGCATTTTTTCATAAAAAGAAAGAATATAAACTCATTTTCAAGTGCTTAATTTTACTTTTCATTTACGGACCGTCTTTTTCTAATTAGAAATTGTGGATAAAACGCCTATTAATCTATCCTCAAATCCATTTCGAATAGGTTAATTTTGTAATTGATATGAATACGCCCGATCCGGACAACCAACTTCTTTTAGATTTTTTAGCCACTACCAACCAGCCTGTTTTTTTAACCGGTAAAGCTGGAACGGGCAAAACTACGCTGCTACGCAAGATTAGAGATACCACTAAAAAGAATTTTGCCATTGTTGCACCCACTGCTGTAGCCGCAATAAACGCTGGTGGCGTAACGCTTCACTCCTTTTTTCAGATTCCCTTTGGCCCTTTGGTTCCTGTTGTTGATGAAAATGCTGAAACGAATTTCAAATACTCAGACGAAAAAACAAGGTTATTACGCTGCCTTGATTTATTGATTATTGATGAGATTAGTATGGTAAGGGTTGATTTAATTGATTTTATCGACCGTACTTTAAAACGTGTTAAGGGCTCTAACCGTCCCTTTGGTGGCGTTCAGGTGTTAATGATCGGCGATCTTTACCAGCTCTCTCCTATTTTTCACGATGCCTGGCATATCCTGGGCAGTTACTATTCCAGCCCATACTTTTTCGATAGTCTGATTTTCAGGTCTACGCCAATGCTTACGTTTACTTTAGATAAAGTTTACCGCCAATCAGACCCCATATTTCTGGATATTTTGAACGGCATGCGCGAAAACAGTCTTGATGCTGGCTTGCTAGCGAAACTGAATGAGCGTTACGATCCATCTTTAGATCAGGAATGGAAAGATGATTACATTACTTTAACCACACACAACCAGCTGGTTAACGAAATCAACCAGGGCTGTTTAGAAAAATTACCAGGAGAAATTTTCGAATTTAATGCGGAGGTAAGTGGCGATTTCCCTAAAGATGCCTACCCTACCGATGAAAAACTCCAGTTAAAACTGGGGGCGCAGGTTATCTTTATTAAAAATGATTCTTCGGGCAAAAAGCAGTTTTACAATGGAAAAGCGGCAAAAATAACTGCTATTAGTCAAGATTCGGTAAAAGTAACCTTTACCAACGGTGGCAGGGAAATCGAAGTAGAAAAAGAAATCTGGCAAAATGTTAAATATAGCCTGAGTGACGAAGAAAATAAAATCGACGAAACCAGTACCGGATCATTCTCGCAATACCCGTTTAAACTGGCATGGGCCATCACTGTACATAAAAGCCAGGGATTAACCTTCGATCAGGCGATRGTTGATGTAAGCACCGCATTTACCCACGGACAGGCTTATGTAGCACTCAGTCGCTGCAGAAGCTTAGAAGGGCTTATTCTAAAATCACCTGTGGTTGCCGAAAATATCATTACCGATGCCAAGGTAATCAGTTTCACAAAAGCAAGTCACCAGGATAAACCTACGCCAGAGCTGCTGGCACGTTATACGCAGCGTTACGCTTGGGGATTGATCCACGAGCTTCTGGATTTCTCTCTGGTAGCCAAAGACTGGGAGAAACTCGGGCGTTCCAAACTGATCGACAAAGACGAGAAAAATGCCTTTTTATCAATTTACGAACAAGGCAGCCAGATCCTTCAGCACGAAATCTTTAAAGTGGCCAGGAATTTTATCGCAAAAGAATTTTCGAAAATAAGCACCGATGAAAATCCCGCAAATGAAAGTGCTTTTATGGAACGTTTGCAGAAGGCATCTGATTATTTCGTTCCAAAACTGGAACAGCTCATTACCTTAATGGCAAGAATTGTGGCCATCAACTTTTATAATGATACCCACTCTGACAAACTCCTTACGCTATTAAACGACTGTAAAGATGCACTCCAGATAAAACTGGCTTTATTTAAAATTTCGTGGAATCCATTTTCAATTAAAGATTATATCCATACTTTGCACGCCGCGGGCAATAAACAGCCAGAGAAAAAACCAGTTAAATCGAGCATCAAGCCAAAAGAGGTTTCCAATCCACAGGTTTATAAAAATCTGGTCGAATGGCGCAAAACAATCGCGCTGCAACGGGGTACCCAAGATTATGCGGTACTTTCAGACTTAGCACTACTTTCCATTGCAGAAAAAATGCCCAGAACTACCGATCAACTGGCAGCACTTAAAAGCGTGGGAATTGGCAATGCAAAAGAACTTGGCCAGCAAATTACCCGCATTGTAAACGCCCATTTGGGTACAAGTGAGTTATTTTAAATGATCTAAGCATTTATTGCCTTTACAATAAAGAAAATATTTAAAAGAAGGTAAACAGTTAAAAGCGAGATGGAGTAAAACCGGTCAAACCTTTCGGCTTTTTTCTCATCTCCTCTTTTGATCATTTTTAAAGAAAAGGCTGTTAATATGATAACGATTAAAATAAACACCAACGTAATTCCGTGCAGCGTATCTACCAGGGTAAAAGTAGTCGATTCGGGAAGTGAACCATCAATAATGTATTTATTACCGATTACAGCAAAAAGAGAGCCTACACTTAAGCCAAAGCGCGAGTCGATGCTATCGGCATGGATATAAAAGCACATATACGCAATGAAAAAAGCAATATACATGCCTAAAAACATCTTCCAGAACAGGCCAAAAGCATCTCTACTAATCCCGATCCTCACCTTATAACTACTATATTCTGTTCTTGGCACTTTTATACTTGGATCGCCAAAAGCCGTTTCATAAATTTTATTGGCTGCAGAAGTTTTTAAACTGTCGATATTCCACCCGCGTAGGGTAAACCGGGGATCAAACTGTTTACCTAAAGTATCAGGAACAAATACCAAGCTTGCTGAGTCAAATTGTGAATTCTCTACAGAAAGCTTCAACAATTGATGGTCGAATGGAAAATTATTGATCGACCAAGAATCTTTCATTACACACTGCAACTTCATTAGCATATATACTTCATTACCACTGCTATCTATAGTTGAAAATGATTTGCTAATCGTTTTGGCCTGCGGTATCTCCAGGTTATCGGCAAAATTAAATTCCTTGTTTTTATACTTTAGCCATAGCCAGAAATTAATGGTATATTCTTTGTCTTTAAAATCTATATCGTGGATGCTCGTTACATAAATCCCTGTCTTTACCGTATCGGGTATATTTTTTTGAGCGAAAGAAACCGTATTTATGCAAAAAAGCTGAAAAATCAAGCCCAGTAAAAAGAGTATAGTAGTTTTCAACTGTGACTAATTTAAAATGTGAATGTTTGTTAAATATAGTGAATAAGGTTTTATATATAAGGGATATTTTAAGCTTAAAAAGCTTTCAGGCCTCGCTTTTTTTTAATACTTTCGCAACCCCATTTTAGTC
>NZ_JBFTQI010000603.1:0-3747 GCF_056398925.1 Pedobacter sp. 01T416_2 | reverse complement strand
TAGGCCTTGCCCGTGCTTTGGTTACAGACCCTTCTGTATTGTTAATGGACGAACCTTTTGGCGCTTTAGACAACGTTACCCGAACCAGTATCCAAAAAGAATTTAAGGGATTAGAAGAACTAAAAAGGAAAACCATTGTAATGGTTACGCATGATGTTCAGGAAGCTTTTGAATTGGCAGATCGCATTTGTTTAATGGATAAGGGGAAAATCATCCAGATCGGAACACCCAAAGAATTACTTTATCAACCGGTAAATGATTTTGCAAGGAAATTTTTAGCCGGACAAAGGTTAGCCCTCGAATTTAAAGTAGTTAAAATACAGGATATTTGGCCTTATTTACCTAAAGGGACACTACAAGATGGGAAAAGCCTTTCTACTGATATGAATATATGGGATGCGATGGAGTTGTTGCGGAGTTCTGATCGGAGTGAACTTCTTGTTTCTGGTGCCAATAAAGAAAGCAAAGCCATTAATTTCGAACAGTTAACCAAAGGATTTAACCAATTTCAAAACGCGCAGGTACATGAATGAGCATCAGCAAACTTTATGGCAGTTTATGCATGAGCAATCTGATAAATTGTTTGCTCAAACCCTGCAACATGTTGGTTTAACCTTTATTTCCTTACTTTTTGCCATTGCCATTGGCTTACCATTAGGCATATTGATTGCCAGAAAAAGAAAACTTTCTGGAACGGTTTTAGGGATTGCCGGCGTATTGCAAACGGTTCCGAGTATTGCCTTATTGGGTTTTATGATTCCCGTTTTAGGGATTGGTGCAAAACCTGCAATTGTTGCGCTGCTCATTTATGCCTTGTTACCGATTATCCGCAATACCTATACAGGAATTATTGGCATTGATCAGCATGTTAAAGAAGCGGCCAGGGCAATGGGCATGAGCAAAAGTCAGATTTTGCTAAAGGTTGAGTTGCCATTGGCTATGCCCGTTATATTGGCGGGTATCCGTACTGCAACAGTCATCAATGTAGGCGTAGCCACATTGGCCTCTTTTATTGCTGCGGGTGGATTAGGGGAATTTATTTTTGGGGGCATTTCGCTCAACAACACCAACATGATCTTAGCTGGGGCTATTCCTGCTGCGCTATTGGCCATTATTCTCGATGCTTTACTTTCCCTGGTACAGAAAATGGATTTTAAAAAGCTGAGAAAAGCATTGTACATTTTGCCTATTGTGATTTTAATTTTAGGTGGTTTTTATGCACTTCCATCGGCTTATGGTTCTACCTTAACCGCCGGATTTACTCCTGAATTTATGGGCAGGCAAGACGGCGATCTTGGATTGAAATCTATCTATGGCTTAAAAATCCATACCATTGTAATCAGTGATGCGGTAATGTACAAGGCCGCTTTTTCAAAAGAATTGGATGTGATTAGCGGTTATTCTACTGATGGCCGTTTGAAAGCTTTCGATCTGAAAATTTTAAAAGACGATAAAGTCATTTTTCCGCCTTACTACGCTGCACCAATAGTTCGGAATGAAGCTTTTAAACAATTTCCAAAGCTGGAAGAAACATTAAATCTGTTAGCAGGCAAAATAACTGATTCAGTAATGACCGATCTTAATTACAGAACAGATTACCTCCACCAAACACCGGAACGTGTTGCAAAGGATTTCCTCATCAGTACTGGTTTGTATAAAGCACCAAAAAACGGACATAATGGTGTAGTGAGGATAGGCTCAAAGATTTTTGGTGAGCAATATATTCTGGCCGAAATGTACAGCATGTTGATTAAAGGAAATACAGATTATGAGGTATCTACCAAAACAGGACTTGGTGGAACAAAAATCTGTTTTGATGCACTGATGAATGATCAGATCGATTTTTATCCCGAATATACCGGAACAGGTTTATTGGTTTTGTTGCAACCGGATCCAAAAATTGCTAAGGAAATGGCGCACGATAAAGATAAAACTTATGATTATGTCTACAACGAATTTGAGAAAAAGTTTAATATCAAATGGCTTAAACCTATAGGTTTTAATAATTCTTATGCTTTGATGATGCGGCAAAAACAATCAAAAGATCTGAATGTTAATACCATCACAGATCTTAAAAACTATCTAGATAAAAATTAATGACACTGGTAGAAGAATACTTGCAGATCAGGAAATACTCCGAACAAATTTGCGAACCATTGCAAACAGAAGATTATGTAGTACAGCCTATCGTGGATGTAAGTCCACCGAAGTGGCATTTGGGACATACCACCTGGTTCTACGAAACCTTTATATTAAAGCCGTTTTCTGTTAATTATCAGGTGTATAACGATGAGTATAATTTCGTTTTTAATAGTTATTATGAAACCGTTGGTAACCGCGTAATCCGGACAGATCGTGGTAATTTAAGTAGACCGAGCGTAAATGAGATTTACCAGTACAGGGCTTATGTAGATGAAGCCATGGTGAAATTCCTGGCCACGACACTAAAAGATGAAGTAGAAGAATTGTTGATTTTGGGTTTTAACCATGAGCAGCAGCACCAGGAACTTTTACTTACCGATATTAAATATATTTTAGGAAACAACCCACTTTTTCCAACTTATTCAAAGAACCAAAAAGAAGTTTTAACCATAAGTAAAATAGAGCCTGGCTTTATCCAAATTTCTGAAGGTGTTTATGAGATCGGTTATGATGGAAAGGATTTCAGCTTTGATAATGAATTAAACAGGCATAAGGTTTACCTGCACGATTTTTCAATCAGTAAAACATTGGTGAGTAATGCAGAATTTATTGAATTCATTAGTGCAGGCGGTTATGAAAATTTCAATTTCTGGCATGCTGAAGGATGGGATTGGGTGAAAAACAATAACATTAATGCACCAATGTATTGGCATTTAATAGGCGGAAAATGGTTTAATTATACTTTAGCTGGCCTTTTAGCTATTGATTTAACCGCACCGTTAAGCCACATCAGTTATTATGAAGCTTATGCTTTTGCAAGCTGGAAAGGCATGCGTTTACCCACTGAATTTGAATGGGAGATAGCAGCCAAACACTTTAACTGGGGCGAACGATGGGAGTGGACCGAAAGTGCCTATTTGCCATATCCTGGTTTTAGTAAAGCACCGGGTGCCATTGGCGAGTACAATGGAAAGTTTATGGTTAACCAGAAAGTGCTTCGCGGTGCATCAATTGCCACGCCCGAAAATCACTCGCGTATTACTTATAGAAATTTCTTCCACCCACATTTAAGGTGGCAATATACAGGCATCCGATTAGTAAAATAGTATAGATATGACCACCACCACTATCGAAACAGCGACAGACAACAAAACACAGTTCCTTCAAGAAACCTTGGCAGGCTTACACTCCGAGCCAAAATTTATGCGCTCTAAGTATTTTTACGATGCTACCGGAGACCGTATTTTTCAGCAGATTATGGAAATGGAGGAATATTATTTAACCAATGCAGAAATGGAAATCCTGCAATACCAAGCCAACCAGATTTCTCAGGCGATATCGGCTGATGGAAGCACTTTTGATTTAATCGAACTGGGTGCTGGCGATGCAACAAAATCCATTCACCTGCTAAAATCATTGTTGGATAGTCAGTTGAAATTTAGTTATTTTCCGATTGACATTTCCGCACATGTAATTTCAGATCTGGAAGAAAGTTTGCCTAAAAAACTTCCTGGATTGGATATGAAGGGTTTAAATGGTGATTATTTTAATATGCTTAAAAAGGCCACAGAATTATCCAGCCGCAGAAAGGTTGTGCTTTTTATG
>NZ_JBFTQI010000602.1:0-3749 GCF_056398925.1 Pedobacter sp. 01T416_2 | reverse complement strand
CAATATCCCTTTAAGAAGATGGACTATTGGATCTTTCTTTTCTAAAGTTAAACGTTTATTTAACGTTTAATTTCTGGCCAAAAAGCAGAAAAATAGCATAAAAGGCCTAAAAATAACAATTTAACCCCTATTTATTACCGTATTACCCCTCAGTTGAGGGGTAATTTAATGGTTACTTTGTTAGACCAAGTAACAAACAAATAAGATATGAGCAAAAACAAACGACATTTTATTTAACATCTTTCCCTGCAAATTGAAAAGCATTTAACTAATACTTTTTTAAAATAACCATTAAACAAACCCGCTCACCTGAGCAGAATTTTTTAAACCAACCATCTCTTAGTATGCAAAAAAAATTACTACTGAAATTTTCGGTTGTGTTTTTATTGCTGTTTAAAATCATCCCGGTGCACGCTTCTAACGAGGCTAAATCTGCCCTGAATTTTAAGCAGAATATTGATACACTGCAAAAGGCTCCATCCCTCTACCTAGTTGATGAAAATCAGCTTCCCCTTGTAGGCGCTAAGCTTGTTAACACGAAAAATAAAACCAGTGCCATTACCGATCTCAACGGTATTGCTGAGTTAAGCTATGGCACTGGCGATCTGATTGAAGTTTATACTTCAAACGCATTGGTGCTAAAACTTGAGATCAGGAAAGGCCAGAATGTGATTATGGTGAGCAGCAAAAACCCAGGTGTTGCAGCATTAAAACCAGTTAGAATACTCTATGATCAAACGGTTAAACAATCGTTATCTACCATGGCAACTGATGCTGTTTATACAACAGATTTAACCAAAACTCCTGTAACTTCTATAAAATCGGCCATTACCGGACGTTTAGCAGGTTTATATACCAATCAAAATTCGGGCAGATTAGGCTCCGAAGGCCGGACTGATGGAACCGCTTCTTTACTTTCACTTGGATCATTAGGTTCTGATGCAGTCACGATGTCGCTGAGAGGACAAAACCCGGTAATTATTGTCGACGGTATACCAAGGCAACTCACCATTTTTAATATGGAAGAGATCGAGTCGATTACGGTTTTAAAAGATGCTGTTTCAACAGCAATGTTAGGTGTAAAAGGAGCAAGTGGTGCAATTTTAATTACGACCAGAAGAGGATCTAAGGCAAAGCAAACCATTTCATTTACTGCGCAAACTGCATTTCAAAAATCACTTAAACTCCCACAAGGCTTAAATTCATTTCAATATGCCAGTTTATACAACGAGGCTAGGGTGAATGATGGCCTAACACCAATTTATACATCAGCAGACCTACAGGCTTACCAAACCGGAAGCGACTCACAAGGCCACCCCGATGTAAACTGGAAAGATTTGGTAACTAAACCCACTTCGCGTTTCAATCATTATACCTTAAATGTATCGGGAGGTAATGATTTTGGAAAATACTTTGTCGCTGTTGAGCATGTAGATCAAAATGGACTTTTCAGGACTTCAGATCTTAATACTTACAATACCGACAACGATTACAAAAGTTATGTCATCCGTTCTAACGTAGATCTGCAGATCAGTAAGAAACTATCAGCAGGGATTAATCTGATGGGGCGTTTAATCAATGGAAACGAACCCGGTTATGGTTCGCAATCAATATTGGGTTCCATTTATAGTACACCGAACAACGCCTACCCAATTTATAATCCAAATGGAAGTTTTGCTACCACTTCATCTTATCAGAACAACGTTTATGCCCAAGCTATTTCTTCAGGTTATATCGGAACATATAAAAGAGATGTATCGGCCGATTTATTCTTGAAAAGAACATTTGATGAAATTACAAAAGGACTTTGGCTAAAAGCTAAGGCCTCAATTTATGCAACATTGTCTGAGAATACCTATAGAAATAAATCGTTCGCCAGTTTTTTCTATAATCCAACTACCAAAGTTTATACGCAATATGGTAGCATTGGTACACAAAACAATTATACAGGCATTAATTACCAGGGGCACTCAGATTATGAGGAGCTAACACTTGGTTACGACCGCAATTTTAACAAACATGGCGTAAGTGCAGTTTTACTCGCTAACCACGATAATTCATTTACAGGTTCAGATCTTCCTTATACGGTACAAGGAATTTCGGGAAAGGCATCGTATAATTTCGATGAGAAATATGTTGCCGATGTGGCTTTTGGATATAATGGATCAAATTATTATCCGCCATCAGGCGATTATAAGTATGGATTTTTTCCTGCCATGGCTTTAGCCTGGAACATCAATAAGGAAAACTTTTTAAAAGATACCAAATGGTTAAGCAGCTTAAAACTGTATGGTTCTTACGGTAAAACCGGAAACGATAATCCTGGTTACTTTGTTTACATCCAAAGGTATTTTGATGGAACAGCTACTTATTTTGGTTCTACTCCAGGTTCTAATACCAGTATTTATGAACAGCCTTTAGCCAATCCGAATATTACATGGGAAAAAGCAAATAAGTTTAATATAGGCTTACAGGGTGCGATTTTAGATAACAAGTTGAGTTTTACTGTCGAATATTACCGTAATAAATATTATGACCTGTTGATGCAAAGAGGTAAAAACTCTGCGCTTATCGGACAGAACTATCCATTAGAAAACATTGGCCAGAGCAGATATACCGGTTGGGATTTCAAACTGAATTTCCAGCAAACGGTGAATGATTTTAGCTATTACGTTGCTGCTACAGGTGGATTGCAACAATCGAAAGTGCTCTATCAAAATGAGGTAAACCAACCTTTCCCTTGGATGGCCAGAACAGGGCAGGCCGTTGGCCAGCGCTTTGGATACATTGCTGATGGCTTATTTCAAAATAACGCTGAAGTAAATAACAGCGCCAAATTGGAAGGATACACCGCACAGCCTGGTGATATTAAATACCGCGACCTGAATGGAGATGGAATCATCAATCAGCTGGATCAAACAGCAATCGGTAATGCAAAACCATTGTTTTACTATGGCTTAAATTTAGGCTTTCAATTTAAAGGATTCGATTTTAGTGCGTTGATACAAGGGGCAATGAACCGCACCATTTACCTGAACGGAAATACGGAGTGGGCCTTTCAAAACAATGGTTTTGGACAGGCTTGGGAACAAAATCTCGACCGTTGGACTCCTCAAACAGCAGCTACCGCTGTTATGCCCAGATTATCGATTGGTACAAACATCAATAACGAAGCTACCTCTACTTTCTGGCAGCACTCGGGCAATTACGCACGCTTAAAAAATGTTGAGGTAGGTTACACGATACCGGACTATTGGACCAAGAAAATTGGTTTACAGAGCATCAGGGTATTTGGCAATGCTACTAATTTGCTAACACTAGCCGCTTACGATCGCGTAGACCCGGAGGTGTATAATGGCAATTATCCAATCCAGCGATCGATCAATATGGGTATCAACATTAAACTTTAATCACATGAAAAATTTTAAACAATATATCATACTTGCGCTATTTGGTTTTCAGGTGGCTATGGCCATTACTTCATGTAAAAAGGTAGAAACCGAACCTCGCGATTGGATTCAGTCAGATTTAGTTTGGGATGATCAGGATAAAAACGGAACTGTGGCAGGTTTCTTTTTAAACAGTGTATACAACTATATGCCAAATGGTTTTAACCGGATAGACGGCGATTTTTTAGATGCAGCTTCAGGAGATGCCATTCCGTCAAGAAACAACACCCAGGTAGAATATTTTACAAATGGCAGGATAAGTACGCTAAACAATCCCGATCCTTATTGGGGTAACAGCAG
>NZ_JBFTQI010000601.1:0-3755 GCF_056398925.1 Pedobacter sp. 01T416_2 | reverse complement strand
CTGGTACAACAAAACACCTCTGCTTTCAACTTTCATGATAGGTATAAATTACGTGGCTGCTTTGCTTACCTTTCAAATCCCTATCTATATATTATGTAATTTCTTTTTAAATGATACTAATGTTTTTCTATTTGTCTCACCTTACCACAAAGTTTTTTCCTGTCTGATTTTGTTATACAAATTTACCCATAAAAAAGGGTGTATTTGATAAGGCTAATTGTGTATAAATCCTTTTCCATTTGCTTGAAACAAAGATAAGTATAAAAAAGTGCTGATTATGAAGGGGGGGCGGTTAAGGGGCTAAAACACCCCTTTTATTATGAACTTTTTAGCGTGCATTTTATCTTACTATTTCAAGTTTTAAAGTTATTTCAATGCCCTGATAATATTTATGGATAACCGCTGAATAATAGTGGAAGTATAGCGGATGACAAGAAAGAACATATTTAAAAAAGGGTGACCCGAAACCAGTTAATTCAGGGCGTTAGAAGGGAACAAAGTGGAAAAACCAAAGTAAATTGACCCCATCTAACCGGAAACGAAATTGTTATAAAGTTTTGCTTACCTATACATTAGCAAATTGGCGATAAGGTCAATAGAATTGGTTTGTCCAGTTAGCCGCTTTTAAGATGATTATCCATCTTGAGCGAAAGTAGCAAATTTATCTGGTTTGTTTTAAACTGATTTTTATAGAAAATAACTATAAAAACCTAATTTTGCTTCCACGTGCTGTATCTTTTGTTTCAAAGAATGCTGAGGTTTTTCCTGACAGGGGAGAACTATTACATATTCGATAAAGTTGTCATAGAATAGGACTGTTGAAAATCGGTCAAACTAATGTTTAAAAATATTTTTTTATAAAAAAAAATGTGCTCTTTTAAGTATTAAATTGCCAAAACATTTCAACAGAAGGGAAAGCAAATAGTTCTTAATACCTAGTGAGGGACAGTGCGCAATCCGATAATCAAATTGGTGGCCAGTTTGTCCCGAAGCAGAGGGGGCACTTTCGCGCCGAAATACACAATATGTCTACACAAATGCCTTTGTGGCATTTTATATAAGAGCCTTTTCTGATGAAAATTTGCGCTGTAGCATGGTTAATCTCTTTCAAATATTAACTTTGCACCGAATGAGAACTTTTGTTTTATCAGATATCCATGGAAATGACAATGCCTTTAGAAGAGCGCTAAAGTCTGTTCGCCTCAAAAAGACTGATCGATTGATCTTATTGGGAGATTACATTGACAGGGGTTTTGATAGTAAGGGAGTTTTGGATACCATTTTTCTATTGATGGAACATGGTTTTGAACTTATCTGTTTGAGGGGAAACCATGAGCAGATGCTGCTTGATGCACTTGATGACCCTGATAAACTTAATAACTGGCTGTTAAACGGTGGCGATGAAACATTGTCTAGTTTTCTGACTAGTTCGGTTCATAAGATTCCTATCAAGTATATTGATCTGTTGAAATCTTTCCGCTTTTGTTACGAATATGACCAATTTATATTCGTCCATGCGGCGCTGAATATGCTAATTAGTGATCCTTTCACTGATGTGCACACGATGCTCTGGTCTAGGGATCAAAACGATCTTTTAGATTACGGCTGGCTTGGTAGACGGATTTTGATACATGGGCACACCCCTGGTACCCAGCAAGAGATTATTGAAAATTTTAAAGATCTTTATCCCATCAAGTGCATTGATAATGGCGTGTTTACAAAAAAAGCCGGTTACGGCGGATTATGTGTACTTGAATTAGAAAACTTCTCATTAAATTTTGTGTATGGTTATTAAGCAAGTTAAGTCGCTGATCAATGACGGGGGGTTCGGTAAGATTGAAGAAGTTCTTTGTGATGATGGAAATTATTATGCCAGAAAGACCTTTTGTCCTTCCTCGCAATTTATTTCCAATCCTGTGCTATGTGAAACGTTGAGGCAGCGGTTTATCAGAGAAGTAAAAACGCAAAAGAAGCTTCCCGAAGAACTTTTTATTCCTATTATTTTCGACGACCTTACATCTTCTTCTCCTTGGTTTTTGATGCCTATTGCAGCTGATGTTTATAGCAATGAGATCCTTACGTGTAAACATGAGCGCAGACGGCCTGAGGGGCTTGGCGATATTTTAAACTCGCTGGAATATATCCACAACAGGGGACTGATACACCGGGATTTGAAACCGCAGAACATCCTTTTTCATAACGGCAGGTGGAAGCTTGCCGATTTTGGTTTGATCTCTCAAGACAAGGAAATCCTCTCTCAGACGATTACCACCAGTAATAACGCGTTAGGAACGGTTATGTATGCCGCACCCGAACAGATAAAGGACTTTAAACGAGTTACTCCACTGGCTGATATTTACTCTTTCGGCGCGATCTTGCATGATATCTTTACCGATGGCAGCCGCGTTCCTTATTCTGAACTCTCAGGCGATGGTGAAATCGGTGCAATTATCGAGCGTTGTACCAAAAACAATACTGCTCATAGATTCAAAAATGTCGATACATTACGCAAGCGTGTGCTTTATTTTCTATCCAAGGATTCCATCAAAATCGATGAGGCAGGTGATGAGAAATGGGTACAGCTAATTAAGAAGTTCGATACTTGGGATAGCGATTTATTCGAGAATTTCGTTTTTTATCTCAAGCGTAACCCACGTTCGAGGGATATTCTTTTTGAGATGGAATCCGAAATCCTTGACTTATTTTACCAGCTGGATAAGGATTTGTCAAATGAGTTGAGCATTATCTATAGTGAATGGGTTTATAGTAGAAATTTCAATTTTGATTACTGCGATGTGATTATTGGTCTGATTTTTAAGATTTATGAGAAGACTTCGGACCTTGAGGTAAAATCTAAGGCCGTTATAGCTGCGGCGGAACTCGGGCGATCACACAACCGTTGGTATGTAATGGGATATGTTGTCAAAATGGCAGGCAAGGGGATCGATGAGCATCTCGCTTTTAGGATCAGCTTAGAATTAGAGCTTGAGGATCAGAACATTCAAAATTTTAAACGCTGCGCCCTGGGTATTAACTTATCGATTAACGACTATCACCCAATCATAAAGGAAACTCTAGAGTAATGATATCTGCAAAGCTTGAGTTATTGGGCAAGCATTGGCATTGCAATATCCTGAGCTGCGCATAATGGTTCAGTTAGGAACATTTAGAAATTTGTGGTTAGCACCTTCTGTTAATGCCGTAGGCAATCGTTGGATCGCTTGATAATATAACTAATTGAAGCAAAGACTATTCATTTGGTGCATTTTTAGAGAGCTCCAAGCTTTCACACAACAATACAGTGTGTTGAAAAGCCATGTAACAGTTTTGCAGCTCTTGGTTTACGAATTTTAGGATATCGTCCATATCCTTTTCCATTTTGATCAGGCCATCAAGTCCATCCATCGCATTTTTTAACCAAATCCTTGATCTGGAGGCATTATAGGAGCCTTTTAGAAAACCACTGTTTTGTCTGTAATGCACCAATGGATGTCGATAATTGGAAAGTTTCTTATGTTCCTTTTTGATGCGGTTGGTAAACCATAGATAGTGCTCATTTTCCGAGAGGTTGATAAACTTCTCTTCAAGCTCTTTTTTCGTTTGGCGCTCAAAAAGTTTATTGAAGGAAAGTGAGAAAGGTTCAAAGGTTTCCGGTTTGAGGAAAATATAGAGTAGGTAGGCAATACGTTCATATTTTGTATTTTCCGGTTTGAGGAATATTTAGTGTAGTTAGGCAATAGGTTCATATTTTGTAT
>NZ_JBFTQI010000600.1:0-3756 GCF_056398925.1 Pedobacter sp. 01T416_2 | reverse complement strand
TTTAACTATTTAAACATAAAAGTGATGAAAATTTATTAAAAAATTAAATTTTTTATGATAAAAATCACACAAAAACAACTTTTAATCGAATTTTAACCTATATTTGAATATCAAAAATCATATAAATATTAAAATATGAATTTTTGAATCGATTATTATCAATAAAAAACAATAAAACAAATAATTCGAAACAAAAAACAACCAACAGAAACCAACAAACACAAAATACCTTTAAGATTTATGAAAGAACCACAAATAATCGTAATAGGAAATGGAATGGTGGGATATAAATTCTGCGAAAAGCTAAGATCAAAAACCTCTTCTTTTAATCTTATTGTTTTTGGCGAAGAACCCCGCAGAGCTTATGACCGTGTTCATTTAAGTGAATATTTTAACGGAAAAACTGCTGATGATCTTTCTCTTTCTACTGAAAACTGGTATCAAGAGCAAAATATTACCCTTTTCTTAAATAATCCAATCGTTAAAATAGATCGCGAACTTCAAAAAGTTTATACAGCCAGTGGCCTTGATTATCATTACGATATTCTTGTTTTTGCAACCGGCTCGGGGGCTTTCGTTCCCAATATCCCTGGTATCGAGAAAGAAGGTGTTTTTGTTTACCGTACCATTGAAGATCTTGACCTGATTAGCGGTTATGCCAAAAAGGCCAAAACAGCTTCGGTTATCGGTGGTGGTTTACTGGGACTAGAGGCTGCTAAAGCATTAATAGATCTGGGCATCGAAAAAACGAGCATTATTGAATTTGCACCGCGCTTAATGCCAAGACAAATTGATACTGCAGGTAGCGATATGCTTAAATCTAAACTCGCAGATCTTGGTTTACAGATCCACTTAAATAAAAACACGACAAGTATTGAAGGCGATGGCCGTATTACCGCATTAAAGTTTAGCGATGATACTGCTTTAGATGTAGATATGCTTGTCATCTCTGCTGGTATAAAACCACGTGATGAACTGGCAAAAGCCTGCGGTATCGAGGTTGGTCCGCGCGGTGGAATTGTTGTGGACCAAAAAATGCAAACCAATGATCCGGCTATTTTTGCCATTGGTGAATGCGCTTTGTACGATGGAATGATTTATGGCTTAATTGCTCCTGGTTACGAAATGGCTGAAGTGTTGGCTGCAAACCTTTGCGAAGGTGAAAAAACCTTTACAGGGTTTGATATGAGCACTAAACTGAAACTGATCGGTATCGATGTGGCCAGTTTTGGTGATAATTTTATTACCGAACCCGATTGCCGCACCATCATCTTCGAAAACAAACACAAAGGCGTTTATAAAAGAATAAATGTTAGTAATGACGGGCAATACCTTTTAGGAGGTATATTAATTGGAGATGCAACAGCTTACAACCTGCTGTTGCAGACCTCTAATAACCGGATTGTATTACCAGAAAACCCTGAAGAACTGATTCTGGGTGCACGTGGCGGAAGCGAGCCTGCTGGCGGAGCCGGAATTACAGGTTTACCCGATGGTGCATTGATCTGTAGCTGTGAAGGCGTGAGCAAAGGCGATATCTGCGCTGCAGTTGCTGATGGCTCTTGCGAAAACATTGATGACTTAAAAAAATGCACCAAAGCAGGCACAGGCTGTGGTGGATGCTTGCCAATGGTTAAAGATTTGATGACTTATACCTTAAAATCACAAGGTAAGTATATCAAAAATGTAATTTGCGAACACTTTAACTATAGCCGACAAGAACTTTTTGACCTTATTCATATCCACGAACTAAAAAGTTATGATGAAGTATTGGATGCTTTAGGCAAAAATGACGGTTGTGAGGTATGTAAACCATTAGTGTCATCGCTCCTAGCCAGCCTTTGGAACGAAATGATCCTTAAAAAAGGAAATGATGTGGCCCAGGATAGTAACGACCGTTTTCTAGCCAACATCCAAAAAGGCGGCTCATACTCAGTGGTACCAAGGGTTCCGGGTGGCGAAATTACACCCGATAAATTGATAGTAATTGGCGAAGTAGCTAAAAAATATAACCTCTACACCAAAATTACCGGAGGTCAGCGTATTGATATGTTCGGTGCACACCTTAACGACCTTCCTATTATCTGGGAGGAATTAATCGCTGCAGGTTTTGAAAGCGGACATGCTTACGGAAAAGGCTTAAGAACGGTTAAAAGCTGCGTAGGTAGTACCTGGTGCAGATTTGGCTTGCATGACAGTGTAAGTTTCGCCATCCGGATCGAAGAAAGATACAGGGGTATCCGTGCACCGCACAAGTTTAAATCAGCTGTAAGTGGCTGTATCAGAGAGTGTGCAGAAGCACAGAGCAAAGACTTCGGCATTATTGCTACTGAAAAAGGCTGGAACTTATATGTATGTGGTAATGGCGGTAGCAAACCTCAACATGCCCTTTTACTGGCAACAGACTTAGATAGTGAAACCTGTATTAAATACATTGATAGATTTTTGATGTTTTACATCCGCACTGCCGATCCCCTTACCAGAACAGCAACCTGGCTGAACAAAATGGAAGGTGGAATAGATTACCTGCGGAACGTAATCATTAACGATAGTTTAGGAATGGCCGCCCAATGGGAAAATGAAATTGAAAACTTAATTGCCTCTTACAAATGCGAATGGAAAGAAGCTGTAGAAAATCCTGCGATCAGAAAACGCTTCTCTCATTTTGTAAATGCACCGGAAGACAAAGATCCAACTATAGAATTTGTTGAGATGCGCGGACAAAAAAGAACCGCCGAATGGAAAACAGTTTAATAAATAATCTTTACAAACCTTATAAAACCCAAAAATTATGAATGAACAATCAAATTGGCTAGCAGCCTGCCGAGTCGAGGATGCCATTGAGAACGGTGGCGTTTGCGTAAAACATGGTGAAGATCAGATTGCACTTTTCTATTTCACCAGAAGAAATGAGTGGTACGCCACACAAAATGAGTGCCCGCATAAAAAACAGATGGCATTAAGCCGTGGAATGATTGGATCTACTACCGATGAACCTAAGGTAGCCTGCCCTTTCCACAAAAAAACATTCTCATTGAGCACTGGCGAATGTTTAAGCGGTGATGAATGCGCAATAAAAACCTATCCTGTAAAGATAGAAAACGGAACCGTTTACATTGGTACAACACCAAAATCTTAACCTGACCCAGTAAGATTAACTATATTCGGTATAAACTTAAACCAAACAAACATGAAAATTCAAAATTATGCAGCAGTATCATGCTGCCTTGCACTTACCTTGTTCTTTTTTTCGGCCAAATCGCAAACAAAAGCTGTTCTTTTTGACGGCACTTTAGTTGCCGGATATGTAGATGGCGGTGCATTTCTCAATTGCGCTGGACCGGGCATTAAATTCAGCAAAAAGCCCTATAGTGTATTATTAGGTCTGTTACCTACTTTAAGAATTAAAGAAGACAAAGTGGCATCGGGTGCCCCAAAAAACAAATTACTTACACCTAGCCTTGGTTTTGGCTTAACAGCTGCATTTCGGCATGTAGCTTTACAACTCCCTTTATACTACAACCCTAAAACCGCAGTCAAAAATGGCGAATGGAACGTTGGCGTAGGCTTAGGCTATAAATTTTAAAAGAACCCATTTATTTATTTACGCTTAAACAGATCGTTATGACACTAAACTCCATTACTAAACCGCTAGATAAATTAAATATATTTTCGTTCAAAGGTGTTCAGATGAAAACCTTTCACATCACCTGGCTAACTTTCTTCTTTTGTTTTTTCGCCTGGTTCGGCATGGCC
>NZ_JBFTQI010000599.1:0-3774 GCF_056398925.1 Pedobacter sp. 01T416_2 | reverse complement strand
ATCGGGAACTGGCTTATTTACCTCTACAGCATGTAAAACGTCGACACTGCCGTATTGGTCATAGATTATTTTTTTCATTGATTTGCTATTATTCTAAATTTCATTATCTAAAAAAGATCAGCCACCCAATGATTAAAAAGGCACACTTATAAGGTGTAAAACATCGATAACATTGAGGTGATCGTTCTTCGATGTAAAATTATCGGAACGGAAATTGAATATCGTTGACTTCAATCAACAAATCATAGGTGGGCAACTCTTCTTCTAACCCTGCTTAATGTTTCCTTCCGGATGCCAAGAAAGCTTGCAATGTAATGTTGCGGAACACGCAACAATAAGGATGGTCTTTCCTTAAGAATTTCCAGATACAACTCTTCTGGTGATGCCGATTTAATTCGGTTGGAATTTTCCATTATAATAGCATTATCGGCGAAGCTCTTCTGAATCATGAAGTGCTGAATCCACGGTGTCTTTGCAGCGCTACACATGTCATTGCCTGTTATACACAATAACTCGCAATCCTCAAGTGCCTGTAGGTTCATGTCCGTCGGCTTCTGGTTAATCATACTTTCAACCTGGCCAACCCATGTATTTTCCTCATAAAATCTGGAAATTTTCTCATCACCCTGGCTATCCAGCCAATATTCGCGCAAGCAGCCTTTTAAAGTAAACGACCAATATTTAGGAACTTTACCGGCTATGTAATGGAATTCACCCTTTTTTAAATAAACCGGTTTAAAAAGGTTAAAAAAGAGTTCAAACTCATCTCTGGATATTTGAACATAAGAGCAGATCTGAGTATAAAGTATCTCGGCGTTCATTTTAATTAAGATTTGTAAAATACTTCATTGATCATGCTAAGGGGCGAAGTTCTTTATACTTTTGCATTAAATCATTATACATATTCCTGTTTCTCTTACCAATTTTTCTGTTCATTAGCGCTTCTGCAGGGATAATTGAAATACTTAAGCTATTTTCACTTTAAAATAACCGAAGTAATGGGAAATCCCCTTAGAATTGAAAGTGTGGCTCAGATCAATAACGAGAGGGGGCAGAAGACCCTGCATCCTTTGGTCAGTGTTCTTGATCAGTCGCTATCGAAGCCGGTAAAAGAGGCGCGTTATATTTCTGATGTGTACATGATCTTTTTAAAAGACGAGAAGTGCGGGGAGATGAAATATGGCCGCAATCACTATGATTACGAAGAAGGAACACTTCTTTTTATTGCACCAGGGCAGGTATTTGGTTTTGAGGAAAGCGAAAACATGATACAGCCGACCGGCTGGGGATTATTCTTTCATCCCGATCTCATCCGTGGAACCCATCTTGGCAAATGCATTAACGAATACAGCTTTTTCTCTTACGATGTTAATGAAGCACTTCACGTATCCGATGCAGAAAGAGAAATAGTGCTGGAGTGTTTTAATAAGATCCGGTATGAATTAGCGCATCCTATTGATAAGCACAGCAGGACGTTGATCGTTAGCAACATTGAAATGTTCCTGAATTATTCTGTTCGGTTTTACGACCGGCAGTTTCTCACCAGAGAACATATCCATAAGGATGTATTGACTGTATTTGAGGGATTACTGAACGAATACTTCCAGTCGGAAAAGCTGCAAACCCTGGGATTGCCCTCCGTTTCGTATTGTGCAGAGCAACTCAACCTGTCTCCAAAATATTTCGGAGATCTGGTAAAAAAAGAAACAGGAAAATCTGCACTAGAGTATATACACCTCAAACTGATTGATGCCGCGAAAGAACAGATACTTGATCTCAGTAAATCCGTAAGTGAAGTTGCATATAGGCTTGGCTTTAAATATCCCTCACATTTTACCCGTTTTTTTAAACAACAGGTTGGACATTCGCCCAATGAATACCGGAATTCTATGAATTGATTGAAATACGCATAATTTCTTGTCGGGCTGCAACGCTTTTAAAAACCAGATTCTTTGTCATCCTTGACATATCCTATTTTAGTTTACTAAAAACCTCCAGCATCGTTTCATTGTCTAGACTGTTCATATCTACCAGTTTTAATGTTTTTACCATTTTTAGGGTGGTTGTTTTGTAGTGCTGGAAGTGTGGTGTTTGCAAATGAGACTGATATGCTGCTTTATTGGCGTATATTTCTATGATCCTAACCTCAGTGGGGTTTTTCTGTTGAAACATAGGAAAAATGGCAATCACACCAGGCTCGATTTTTATAGAAGCCGCGGCCTCCTGYCGCAAAATGGATTTATAATCTTCGAGGTATTCTGGTAAAATTTCGATTTCAGAAATACGCACCATCATATCCTTCTCAATTACAGGAACCAATGGTTTTCCGATTATTTTCCTGATGGTATTTCCCTGTGTTTTATTAACGTTTGTTTCAACCAGCATTGCTAATTGTTCCAATTGGTTTTCAGTTAGGCCTGTATTCTTTCCCATGTTGATATGAGCCTGCAGCTGACCTTCGACACCAGGCATCGAGGCCAGAGCCGCAATTGTTACCATTTCTCTTTGCTGATAACTCAGCACGTCACTAACAAAAATGTCGGCAAATAAATGTTCCTTTAAAAAAGCATCAATACGCGGTGCAAATTCCCCGAAGCCTGGGGCAGGTTTTGATTGTGGGGTCTTGGTCAGTTCTTCCAACACTTTTCTGCCCTGTTCATATTTATTTTTAGGATTATTTGCTACGACAATTGTTTTCCCTACTTTATCGGTGATCCCCTTTTCTTCTCTCTCCTTTGCTACAGTCATAAAAACGTTAATGGCATTAAGGCTTCTTGGAAAGCCACAATACGCATAAAGCTGAACGAGCGCTTCTTTAATTTCGTTAATAGCAAGTCCGGAATCCAGCCCTTTATTCAATTCCACTTTTAACAGTTCCAGGTTTCCCGTAGCTGTAAGTGCCGAAATTTTTACCAAGCTTTGCTGTTGTGCAGACAAATCCGTATTAGCTGTTTTGTTTGGTTGTGCATTCATTTTGATCATACTTATTGTGAGCACAAAAAATAGTATCCCCTTTAAAAATTTGCTTTTGCCCATCATTTTGATTGTTTAATTTTTGTTGGCTGCGTTGAACTCTTCATCAGTTACAGGGTTTAACCAAACTGCATTAGTTTCACCTTCATAATTGGTAATGGCAATATGTACCATCTTTGTTCTGGCGGTAGCTCCATGCCAGTGTTCTACATTTTCTGGTATGTTGATTACATCACCTTTTTTGATGACTTGAGCTGTTTTCCCTTCTTGCTGGTAAAGGCCCTCGCCTTCGGTTATAATCAGTACCTGCCCTTTAGGGTGCGTATGCCAGTTGGTTCTTGCCCCTGGTTCAAAAGTTACGCTACCCAAAACAAAATCGTTGTTCTTATCTTTTGCCAGAAGTGTCTGCAAATAAGCATCTCCAGTAAAATATCCATTGGTTAATTTTTCTCCTTTAGGGAAAAGAGCCGTGGTGTTTTCTGTTATCATTTTTTCTTGATTTTTATTGTTATTGCAGGCGGTTATAGAAAATGAAATTCCCATTATAAAAGCTAATAACATTATCCTGAAAATTGTTTTCATTGCAATGAGTTTATTTTATTGTACCAATTCACGGTTATTTTTAGTTTCAGATTGCATTTCTCACTAACAGGGATCAATACCAAAAGTTGTGGAGGACGGTAAAAACAAATAGCTTTGCATTTTACTATTTCACTTTATATGACTTCCCCTGCAGCCTCTTTACTTAAATTGTTCTTACCAGATTTTATACTAGCAAACTTTACTATTACCGGTGTCATT
>NZ_JBFTQI010000598.1:0-3775 GCF_056398925.1 Pedobacter sp. 01T416_2 | reverse complement strand
TGGCCAATACTTTGCGTTCATCGAAATCTTTTCTGCGGAGGTCTTTTTCCAGGTTTTTCCGTGCATTGGGCAATGCTTTTCCAAATTCCAATAAACGGAAATATTTAGCCTCCGATCGGCGGCTGGTCCACTTTGCATGGTATTTATATTGTTTCCGGCCTGCAGCATCAATACCAGTAACCTGTAAATATGCATTTGGCTTACTGGCAATCCACACATTTTGCCATGCGGGTGGAATAACTAAGGCCTTTATCCGGTCGAGGTGTTTCTCTTCGGTAATTTTGTTGCCCTCTTTATCTTCGTAATAAAACTTTCCCGGTTTCCCTTTCCGGTAAATCCCCGGCATGGTATCGGTAACGTACACCAATCCGTTTGCTTTAACAACATCTTTGCCTTGTACCATTTTTGCCTATAAGTATGGGTTTATTTTTAGTTATTTTGCAAAACTTAAACGTGGGTAGCCACGTTATTTTTAGAAACACAACACTTTCTTTATGAAAATAGTTTTTATGGGTACGCCCGATTTTGCGGTAGCCTCTTTAGATGCCTTGGTACAAGCCAATTTCGATGTAGTTGCTGTGGTTACTGCGCCAGATAAACCTGCAGGCCGTGGCCAAAAATTGAATGAAAGTGCAGTAAAAAAATATGCTGTAGAAAAAGGAATTCCTGTTTTACAGCCTGAAAAGTTAAAAAATCCTGAGTTTATTGAAGAACTAAGATCTTACCAAGCCGATTTACAAGTGGTAGTGGCTTTTAGAATGCTACCAGAAATAGTTTGGAATATGCCGGCTAAAGGAACCATCAATTTACATGGTTCGTTATTACCGCAATACCGTGGTGCAGCCCCGATTAACCATGCCATTATAAATGGAGAGAAGGAAAGTGGCGTAACTACATTTTTCCTTAAACAGGAAATTGATACCGGTGATATCATCCTTAGCGACAGTGTGCCCATTGCCGACGACGAAACTGCGGGTGAGTTGCATGATAAACTGATGGTTGTTGGCGCAAATCTCCTGGTAAAAACACTACTTGCTATCGAAGCCAATAATATAATAGAGCAGCCACAGCCACAAAATGGTGATTTAAAACATGCGCCGAAGATTTTTAAGGAAGATTGCAAAATCGACTGGAACAACCAGGCGCAAACCATCCATAATTTAATCCGCGGTTTAAGCCCTTACCCAACTGCTTTTACCTTACTCAATGAAAAAAATTTAAAGGTATTTAAGGCCGAAATAGAAGATAAAGAGCCAGGCATTGTAGCCGGAGGCTTTTTAACCGATGGTAAAACTTATTTGAAATTTGCCGCAAAAGATGGYTTTATCAAACTTTTAGATATCCAATACGAAGGAAAAAAACGAATGCTGATCGAAGATTTTTTAAGGGGAATGCGGTTGTAATTTATCTATGAACGGTCGTCATGCTGACCTGTAGCGCAGCGGAAAGCTACGCAGTAAATTTAATTCAGGGTCTTTATAGCATAAAAGATGCTGAACTAAATCCGATAACTATCGGATCAGCATGACGACAGTATTTTATATGAACAATTCTTTTTGGAAAGCAATTGCAGTGGCTTTAGGCTTAAGACAGCCCCGCTCCCGCTTCTGCAAATTTGATCCCGATGTAAAATCGGGAACATCCCGCTTTGATCGGGTTTAAGTGGCCACAAAAGTGCTTCTGTTTAGGGTTAAATAAACCCGACCGGCAGCGTTATCCCGATTAAGTATAGTTTATCTTGTAAAGCAAATTTTATCGGGATTAAGCAAAGGCCGGGACCAGCCCAAACCGAAGCACTACAGGTTTTGCTTTCCAAAAAAATTGAACAGTTTTTAAGGATATGATAGATGCTGAACTAAATTCAGCATGACGACCAAGGTAATCCGTGCGCTACAAATCGTGGGATAGCACTATAAATTATTCAATTTCTCGATCAAAAATTTCGATACCTCGTTAAAATAACGCTTCCTGCCGTAACCCATTACCCATTGAATGCCTTGCGTTGCGTTGGTAATAAACACTTCTTCGGCTTCTTTTAATATTTCGGGATTGATCTGCGCTTCGATTAAAGGCATATCGTTCATTTTGCACAACTGCATAATGGCCGTACGCATTACACCGCTTATACAACCTTCAGCTAGCGACGGCGTATAAATCTGTTTGTTATATACGACAAAAACATTGGCACTGATACTTTCGCAAAGAAAGCCATATTGGTTCAGAATCATTGCCTCATCCAAACGGTTTTGGCTTTTAAAAATTCCGGCCATGACATAAAGCAGCGCATTGGCTGTTTTAAAATTCGAGAGTTTATTAACCGGTTTGGTCATTTCATCAAAAACATCAATGATCAAACCTTTGCTGTTCAACTCGTATGTGGATGCTTTTAAGGGAATACCTTCTAAAATGTAACCTGCTTTATTAATTTCGGGTGTATAAACGCCAGCTCCACCCCTGTATACAGAAAGGCGAAAACGGACATTGCCATTCCACTTGTTCCTTTTGGCCAGGTCGGCAGTTTTTTGGCGCAGAAAATAATCGTCCATTAAAGCATGACCGTCAATTTTAAGCGCTTTCATGCCAGCCGTTAATCTATCGGCATGTAAATCGGCAAATTGCAGCTTATTATTAATCATCCGCATGCTTTCGAACAGTCCATCGCCAAATTTGAAGCTTCTGTTCGAAGCCGTTAAAATCGGGGCATCTACCGCCTGAAATTCATCATTAAATAAAAGGTACTCCTGAAGCATATTTTATGATGTAGCGATATAATTTTCCCATTTGGTTAAGCCAGCTTTAAAATCGGGTGGCAATGACGATTCAAAATACATATACTCTTTAGTGCTGGGATGGATAAAACCCAAACTTTGTGCGTGTAAAGCCTGACGGGGCAGCAATTCAAAACAATTATCTACAAACTGTTTGTACTTATTAAACGTAGTCCCTTTTAAAATCTTATCTCCACCGTACATTGCATCGTTAAAAAGTGGATGACCAATATGTTGCATATGCGCCCTGATCTGGTGCGTACGACCTGTTTCTAACTCACAACTGATCAAAGTAACGTAACCCAAACGTTTTAATACTTTATAGTGCGTTACAGACCATTTTCCTTTTTCTTCATCATCATAAATATCCATCACACGGCGATCCTTCACACTTCTACCAATGTAACCGGTTACCGTTCCATCGTTTTCGATATCGCCCCAAACCAGTGCAATATATTTACGGGTAATGCTGTGGTCGAAAAACTGACGTGCAAGGTGTGTAATCGACTTTTCATTTTTACTGATCAGCAATAAACCCGAGGTATCCTTATCAATGCGGTGCACTAGGCCTGGTCGGCCATCATTGCCAGGTAACTGAGGCAGTTGCTCAAAATGGAATGCCAAAGCATTAACCAAAGTTCCGGTATAATTATTAAAACCGGGGTGTACAACCATTCCTGCAGCTTTATTCACCACCAAAAGATCACTATCCTCGTAAATAATATCAAGCGGTAAATCTTCAGGATAAACTTCGGTATCGCGCGGTGGGTGAGGTAAAACGATAGATATTTCATCATAAGGTTTAACCTTATAACTCGCTTTGATCTGTTTCTGGTTAACCAATACATTACCTGCATCAATTGCATTTTGAATACGGTTTCGGGAGGCATTTTCTACGCGCACCATCAAAAATTTATCGATACGAAGCAGCGATTGCCCCTTATCTACAATAATTTTTAAATGTTCATATAATTCCTGTTCTTCTGATTCCTGCAATTCGACCACAT
>NZ_JBFTQI010000597.1:0-3785 GCF_056398925.1 Pedobacter sp. 01T416_2 | reverse complement strand
GAAAACTAACTGGTTAAAACCTGCTTCATTTATTTGTATTGTAGCTGTTTGTATTGCTGCTTGTACAGGCGGAACAAAAACGACTACGATTACAGATTCGACCATAACCGACTCTTCAGTAACTGCAGCATTAAAACCTGCCGGGCCTGCTCCTGAATGGGGAAAAACAATAAAACCAGAAATGCAGGTTGTAATAGAAAAATTAAATAGTTATGGAGATAAACCTTTAGAAACTTTAAGTGCTGCCGATGCGCGGAAAAATCATACACCAACCGATGCGGTAATGGATTTGGCAAAACAAAATAATATAACCATGCCAGCTGCGAAAGTAGATACCATGGGGAAAGATATTGATGTTAGCGGAGGTAAAATCCATTTGCGTATCTACACGCCAAAAGGTGAAGGCGGGCCCTATCCGTTAATTGTTTATTACCATGGCGGTGGTTTCGTTATTGCCAATTTAGATGTTTATAATGCATCTGCACAGGCATTGGCAGAGCAGGTTGGTGCAGTTGTGGTTTCTGTTGCTTACCGCTTAGCACCCGAAAACAAGTTCCCTACTGCGCATAACGATGCTTTTACAGCTTATGAATGGGCTGTTAAAAATGCAGTAGATTTAAAAGCCGATCCGGCTAAGATTGCAGTTGTTGGTGAAAGTGCAGGTGGAAATTTAGCAGCAAATGTATCTATTATGGCCAGAGACAAACACATTATGCTTCCTGTGCACCAGGTTTTGGTTTATCCTATAACCCAAGCAGATATGAACACCGAATCTTATAAATTGCATGAAAAAGCAAAACCGCTAAACAAAGCAATGATGGGATGGTTTACAGAGAAATATCTGACTACAATGATTGAAGCGCAGGATCCTAAAATATCATTGGTTAATGCCAATTTAAAAGGGCTTCCATCAACAACTATTATTACAGCCGAAATAGATCCTTTGCACGATGATGGTGTAATACTCGCTGATAAATTGAAAGCCGCCGGGGTAAAAGTGGGCAGTAAAAATTATGAGGGTGTAACACATGATTTTTTTGGTATGGCGCTGCTAGTACCAGAAGCGAAAGCAGCTCAGGCCTATGCCGCAGATCAATTGAAGGCTGCTTTTAAATAAAGAACAGCCCTGGAGTGGTATTTACTCCAGGGCTGTTCTTGCATAGCGTTTTGCGCTGAGCGTTTTTAACTCAAAACTCCCAACTGCAAACTCCAAACTAACTAAGCTCCTTTCTTCGAACCCAAGCTCTGCATGAGTTGATCATACAGGTCATCGCTTGTAGCTTTTTGCGGTTTCATCTTTTTAACCGTTGCGCGTTTGCCTTTAGACTTTGCTTTGATAATCTTCAAAAGTTCGCTACTGTAATCATCTTTAAAGGCGCTTAAGTCGAATTTGGAACTGTATTGTTTGATCAAGGCCAACCCCACATCCATTTCTTTTTTGGTTATGGTAATATCATCAACCTTGTTAATTTCTGATAAACTTCTTATTTCCTGCTCAAACCTGATTTTAGTAATCACAATTACATGCTCCATGGGATGGATAACACAAAGATTTTCTGTATTCCGCAGTACAAATCTGGCCACTCCAGCCTTACCCGATTTTTCTAAGGCCTTTAGCAATAACCCATAAGCTTTTTTGCCCTGCTTTTCAGGCTCGGTGTAATAAGAAGTTTCATAATAAATAGGATTGATATCTTTTATATCAACAAAATTCTCTAATTCAATAATTTTGGTTTTTTCGGGTGCTGCCTCTTCAAAATCGTGCTTATCTAACACAACGTATCTGTCTTTTAAAAAATAGCCTCTAACAATCTTCTCATAAGGCACTTCTTTATGGGTGTTTTCATTTACCCTTAAAAATTTAATCTTTGCGTGATCACGCTCATCCAGCATATCTARATCGAGGTTACTATTCTGGACAGCAGAAAACAACTTAATTGGAATGTTTACCAAGCCAAATCCAATAGAACCTTTCCATATTGATCTCATAGTTAAATATTTACTTACTAACAAGTGTCTAAATCAGATTGTTTTGGCTTTATTAAGCGTAAATTGAGGAAATCACAAACTATTTAGATAATACAATGTTATTTAAGTATCAACCCTATTTGAATACATATGAAAATCGCCTACATTTCAACCTATCCTCCTCGTGAATGCGGTTTAGCTACATTTAATCAAAATTTGGTTAATGCCTTAAGTTTAAATCCTGCTTATAATTCACGAAAAAGCTTTGTTGTTGCATTAAATGAATCGGATGATGTTAATGAACACGATTACCCAAGCGAAGTGAAATTCGTCATCCGTCAGCAAAATCAAAAAGATTATATCGATGCTGCAGATTTTATCAATAACAGTGATGTAGATAGTTGTATTATTGAACATGAATTCGGTATATATGGTGGCAACAGCGGCGTATTCTTATTGTCACTAATCAATAGATTAAAAAAGCCATTCATTACCATTTTGCATACGGTTTTAAAAGAACCAAATTTTATGCAACAGACCATTATTAAAGAGATTGCAGTTAAATCATCTAAAGTAGTGGTGATGAGTAAAAAAGCAGTCATGTTTTTAACCAGTATTTACCAGATCCCTAAGGCTTCAATCAAATTAATTGAACATGGGGTTCCAGATCTGGAACCTATACCCAATAACGAAATTGTTCAGAGTGCGCTTTTTACTGATCGAAAGGTGCTGTTTACATTTGGCTTAATTAGCAGAAATAAAGGCTTAGAAACCGTAATTAAAGCTTTGCCAGAAATTGTCGCTCAACATCCAGATGTTTTATATGTGATTCTGGGCAATACTCATCCTGGCGTAGTAAAACATAATGGCGAAGAGTATCGCGATAGTTTGAAAGCATTGGCGAAAGACTTAGGGGTGGAAAATAATATTGCTTTCGTTAATAAATTTGTATCTGAAGAAGAATTGCACCAGTATTTAACAGCCTGTTATTTATACATCACCCCTTATTTAAATGAAGCGCAGATAACCAGCGGTACATTATCTTATGCTATTGGTGCAGGTGCAGCAGTAGTTTCTACTCCATATTGGCATGCACAAGAACTTTTAGCTGATAATAGAGGCAAATTATTTGATTTTAAAAATGATGTGCAACTGGCAACCATCGTCAATGAACTATTAAGTGATAAGGATAAATATCAAAAATTGAAGCGAAATGCTTATGAATATGGCTTAAATCTTCGTTGGCCAGCCATTGGAAGTGTTTATCTTAATGTGTTAAATGAAGCTCTGGCCAATGGAAAAAGACCCGAAAGAGTTACTCCTCCTATTATTGATGTGGAGGGTATGCCAGCGCTTAATTTAGATCATATTTCGCTACTAACAGATGATACCGGAATTATTCAGCACGCCCGTTTTGGCATTCCAAATCTGAAAGAAGGCTATTGCATTGATGATAATGCGAGGGCATTAATTATGGCATTAATGGCTATCGAGCAGGATAAAAATCCTAAAGCTTTAAAATTCATGCCTGTTTATCTGAGCTTTATTCAATATATGCAAACCGATGATGGGAATTTTAGGAATTTCTTGAGTTTTAACCGCAATTATTTGGATAAAATAGGCTCAGAAGACTCTTTTGGCCGTACCATCTGGTCATTGGGTTATTTAGTTTGCAGTGCACCCAACAATTCTTACCGTGAATTTGGTAGAGAATTATTTTCGCATTCTATTCCGCATTTTAAAGAATTAAAATATCTCCGTGGAAAAGCCAATACCATTATTGGTCTATCATATTATCTTTGTGCCCATCCTGGTGA
>NZ_JBFTQI010000596.1:0-3788 GCF_056398925.1 Pedobacter sp. 01T416_2 | reverse complement strand
GGTTATAGGTATCTAAAGCCTCAGAAAAGATCGAATTTTGAATGGTAACGTTTACCGTAGGCAATTTTACAGGTTTAGAACCGTCTTTTGGATCATAAACATGGCGGTAAATCGACATATTTTCATCTAATCCCCAACTTGTTGAAACGTGATCGATGATGATGTTTCCGACAGGATTTCCGCCAATGGCATCATCTCTACGGGTAACATCGGTTGCTCCCCGACGGAAACGCATATAACGGATCACTACATCATGGGTGTTGATCCAAACTGATTCGCCAGCCACACAGATCCCATCGCCAGGCGCACTTTGACCGGCAATGGTAATATAAGGTGCACGGATAATCAAGGGCGTTTTTAATTTGATGATCCCCGAAACATTAAAAACAATGATTCGGGCACCGCCTTGCTCGCAAGCCTCACGTAAAGTTCCGCTGCCCGAATCTTCAAGACTGGTTACTACGTAAACTTTTCCTCCGCGGCCACCAAAAGAATAAGCACCACCACCTTCAGCACCCGGAAAGGCCACTGTTTTAGCCTGCGGCAAATCGCCTGGTTTTGCTGCCCATGGAATATAAGGTTTACCATGTTTTGCTTCTTCATCTACAATGTGTTTTACTTTTAAAAATTGCAGTTCAGATTTTTCTTCAATACTTTTTAAAAGCGAATCGGCTTTCTTTTCCATAGCCTCTGGGATTACCGGATATTGTGCAAAAGCTACATTTCCAATGCCACAAAGCGCTATTATGCTAAAAATTGAACTCCAGATACGCATATTAGTTTGGCTTAACAATTGAAACGGGAACAACACTATTTAGATATACTTCGATGTTCGCATAACCACTTTTTGTAATTTTAACAGCATCAGATGCATCCTTAGGGTTTAAACCATTTTTAAGCTCGTAAGCATCGGGCATGCCATCATCATCACTGTCTTTATATGGCGTGCCTTTATATTCTGGGTAACCTCCAACCTGAGAAACTTCTGTAATGATACCTTGCTTGTAAGAATCGCCAGGTAATCTGCGGTGTTCAAATTGAAAAGCAGATGGTTTAGCATCAGGGTGAACTTCAATTTTACCTGTAGCAACCTGTTTAACTACGCGGGTATCAACCGGATCTCTTTTCGGTAAAGTTGCACCAGCATTTGCCAAAACATATTCTTTAGCTTTTAAAGTAGGGATAATGCTAATCTTAGGCATTGGAAACGGATTCTTAGCTTTCATCGCAGCGAAATATTTACTTGCTTCGTCGAACGACATTAAATTTCCTTTTTTATCTTCTAACTGAACACCTCCATCCCAGTTATTTTTGGTTACTTTTTCATTACCGTCAATTATATTTCCAGATACATAAGCCCTGCCAAAAACAACATAGGGTAATTTACTGCGTCCAGATTCTGGTTTTAAAATGCGGTAACTGATAGGATCTTTTAGTTCGGTAACCGGACCTGGTTTATAAAAGTTATTGATGATGTTATATTGTGCGGTATAATCGCCGCCATCGGTTGAGCGGTTGTTCCAGTTAAAAACCACATTATTAGCAAAATTAAAAATTCCATTCCAGCCAATTGATGGGTTACGTGCGCCATTATCTGCCCAAAGGTTACGAACAAAGGCACAGTTTTCTCCACCTAAGGTGCTACCGAAAGCATGGTTCCAATAATCTAGTGCCTCTGAGAAAATAGAGTTTTGTATCGTAATATTAACCGTTCCCAATTTTTCTTCGGTTTTACCTGTACTATCATTGTACATATGGCGGTACATCGACATGTTTTCATCCAATCCCCAGCTTGCCGAAACGTGATCGATCATAATGTTACCTACAGGATTACCACCAATGGCATCATCGCGACGGCCAACAAAGGTTTCACCCCTTCTAAAACGCATAAAGCGAACAATAACATCATGAGTGTTTAACCAAACCGATTCGCCGGCCACGCAAACTCCATCACCAGGTGCGGTTTGACCAGCTATAGTGATATAAGGCGCGCGGATAATAAGCGGGGTTTTTAATCTGATGATCCCTGAAACATTGAATACCACAATCCTTGCACCACCTTGTTCACAGGCATCACGTAAAGAACCAGGTCCTTTATCATTTAAGTTTTTAACCACAATAACCCTACCGCCATGGCCACCAAAACTATAGGCGCCACCACCTTCTGCACCTGGAAAAGCCAATAAATCTGATTGTGGTAAATCATTTGGCCTACCCGCCCAAGGAATATATGGCTTGCCCTGAGCGGCCTCTTTTGCAATAATAGGCTTTGCTTTCTCCCAGGCAATATCAGATTGGTGATAGGCTTCTTTCATCATCGAATCAGATGATTTTTTAATATCGGCGGGAATGTTTGGATATTGGGCAAACGTATAATTTGCGGAGAGTATTAACGCTGTTGTTAGCAACAGATTTAAAATGTTCTTTTTCATTTGTGTTGTTCGTTGGGAAGAGAAAGAAATTACGAAATATTTTTAACTAGCAGAAAAATCTAATTGCTGATATTGAAAATCGTGGCTCATTTCTTTGTCTATCCTTGTAAGTAATTTTGGTTAGAAAGTATATTATCTTTCAAATTTGCATGCAAAAAGCACCTGTTTAATGTATAATTTTGGCTATCTATTGTATCATCTTATCAATTGGCAAAAATGCCTGTAACAAATTAAATTCATTCTCGCAGCCATGTTACAAGATAGGAATAAAATTCATATATAAATGTAACATTCTTAAATAAAAAAAAGGAAACAAATTAATGTCCCCTTTTTCCAAACCAAATATAAAAAAACCGGGGTGGTGAGCAAACCGCCCCGAAGATATTCTGTAATTACTTTAATGGATCGAAGGTACCAGCACCATTCATGCTATCCCAACCTGTTGTTTGTTGGAGATATGGACTTGCTGATAATACCGTTTGATTGATGCCGAAGAAATAATATTGTGGGTACCATGTAAATTTCCAGTTAGCCGGGCTTGTTTTATCAAGATCGTCTCTTACACTGATCTTGAAATAGTTATCGTAAAGGTAATCAACGTATTGATCGTAGGTGGTAATTCCAGCAGGATAAGTTGCAGGATCTCTATCAATAAGCGGAGCCGTTCCTGAGGCCGGTTTTAATAAAGGATCATTTGCACCAACGTAATCAGCACCTGCAAGTGTTTTAACTCCAATATAAAACCCTGTTCTACGCGTGCCATTTAATGGTGTAAAACCTAACCTTGTGGCGGTAGGACCAGATTCAAAAAGCATCCATCTTCTTAGATCCCAGAAGCGTTTGCTTTCGTAGGCGAATTCTACTTTTCTTTCGTTTAAAGCAGCTGCAAATAATTGGTCGCGGCTTAAACCAACATCCAAACCATAAGACCCGTCTGTACCGGCTAAAATGCCTGCCCTATCTCTTATAGATTTAATGCCTTCAAAACCTTCGCTAAGTTTATCTGCACCGATAGCTGATTCAGCAAGATTTAGTACAACTTCTGCAAATCTTATCTCCATATAGTCGGTTGGACTATTGCTAAAGTTACCAATTGTATTGTTTGCGTTTGGATTATTTGCTTTACATAAATATATACCGCTTGCATTGGCTCCTTTTGTTTCAGTAGTGCCATTATAGCCAGCTGTTGACGTTTTTTTCCAAACATAAGTCCATTGCTTATAATTAGTTGCACCCGAATACGGCCAGATGGCTCCATTATATACAAATGTTTTATAAAACCTAGGGTCTCTGTTTTTGTAAAATTTAGCGTCCGAATATGGATATGCAGCAGATGAAGCATTAATAGATTTACCA
>NZ_JBFTQI010000595.1:0-3793 GCF_056398925.1 Pedobacter sp. 01T416_2 | reverse complement strand
CGGTTTTCCATCAACAGTAACCATTACCGATTTAACCGGTAAAACCATTAAGGTTATTGCTGAACTGCCTTCATCCGAGGGTACACCATCTGGTTACGACAATACGCAAAACGTACCGCGTGGTTTCGATTGGAGGGATGATGAACCTGCTACACTGGTTTGGAGCAAGCCATTGGATAGCGGTTTAATTAAAAAAGATGTTCCCTTTCATGATGCAGTTTATGCGCTAAGCGCACCTTTTACCGGCACAGAAAAAGAATTATTTAAAACGCAGGCCCGTTACCGTGGCGTACAATGGGGTGATGCCAACCTTGCCCTGATTATGGAAGGTTTACGTAGCAAACAAACCAATAAAGTGACCCGTTACAACCCTACAACAGGCGAAGTAGAAGAATTGTACAGCCGTAACCAAACAGATGCTTATGGCAACCCAGGTTCTCCGGTTACTACGAAAAACAAATATGGCCGACAGGTAATTAAAACGGTTGACAATGGCACTAAACTGCTAATGAACAATATAGTAGGTTCATCAGAAAAAGGAGACTTACCTTTCTTAGCCAAATTCGATTTAACCACTAAAAAGAATGAGATTATCTGGCGCAGCGCCGAAGGAACCTTCGAATATGTAAGCGATGTAATTAATCCTGACAAACTGGTTTTGCTTACCCGTAAAGAGAGTCAAAAATTAGTACCTAACTACTTTATTAAAAACCTGATGCTTCGCATCGCCGATCAACCAATTACTAATTTCACTAATCCATATCCATCTTTAGAAGGCATTACCAAACAGAAAATTTCTTACAAACGTGCCGATGGTGTAGATTTAACAGGCGATCTGTATTTACCTAAAGGTTACAACAAAGACAAAGATGGTCCATTACCTTCATTAATCTGGGCTTACCCACGCGAGTTTAACTCCGCAGCAGATGCGGCACAGATCCGTGGATCGAAAGACAAATTTACTACAATTAGCTGGGCCTCCCCCATTTTCTGGGTAACCCATGGTTATGCAGTATTAGATAACGCAGAAATGCCAATTGTTGCCAAAGATGGTAAAAAACCTAACGATACCTTTGTAGATCAATTACAGCTCAATGCCGAAGCTGCTATTAATAAACTGGCCGACTTAGGCGTTGGTGATAAAAAACGGATGGCCGTTGGAGGACATAGTTATGGCGCATTTATGACCGCAAACTTATTGGCCCACACTAATCTCTTTGCTGCAGGTATTGCCCGCAGCGGAGCTTATAACCGGACACTTACGCCCTTTGGTTTTCAAAACGAAGAGCGTACCTATTGGCAGGTACCGCAGTTGTATTACGAAATGAGCCCGTTCAGTTATGCAGATAAAATTAAAACTCCTATATTGTTAATCCACGGTGATTCTGACGATAACCCAGGTACTTTCCCTATTAATAGCGAACGTTTGTTCAATGCGATTAAAGGTGCCGGCTGTACTACCCGTTTTGTATTTTTACCTTATGAAGCACACAGCTACCGCGGCAAAGAAAACTTGCTTCACATGCTTTGGGAGCAAGACCAATGGTTAGAAAAATATGTAAAAAACAAAAAATAAATCTCTCTCTACCTTTATCGATTAAAGTGCCTCTATATGGGGCGCTTTTTTTGTTTAGTTTTTTTCGTGGTGTCAGATATTTCTATTCGGCACTCAATCAATCATCCTTTAAAGTCAGCTGGCAACAGCTGACTGCACTTCCAAAAATCTAAATGTTCTTAATTTCTTAATGGTAAAGTATCTCAAACGATTAACAAACTACCCTGGTTAAGACAATCCCCCATTGAAATACACCATTATAAAACCTACATTTATACAATAAAATTGAACATTACTTTTACTTATTTGTTAAGCCATTATGGACTACATAGACTATTATAAAATCCTCGATTTAAAAAAAGATGCAACAACTGAGGATATAAAAAAAGCTTATAGAAAATTAGCCCGAAAGCACCACCCCGATCTTAATCCCAACAATGAGGAAGCCAATAAAAAATTTCAGCAAATAAACGAGGCAAACGAAGTTTTAAGTGATCCGGAAAAGCGTAAGAAATATGACAAGTATGGTAAAGATTGGCAACATGCCGATCAGCTAGATGCGCAGCAACAGCAGCAAAGGCAATACCAGTCGCAAGGTGGAGGATATGGCGGTAATAGCTATTCAGGAGGTTTTGGAGGCGAAGATTTTTCTGATTTCTTTTCTTCGATGTTTGGCGGCGGCGGGGGCAGAAGCAGTAGAAATTCCCCTTTTAAAGGCCAGGATTACAATGCCGATTTGCAATTGAATCTACTCGATGCGTATGCAACGCACAAACAGACCTTAACCGTAAACGGTAAACAAGTACGCATTACCATTCCGGCGGGTGTAGAAAATGGGCAGAAAATTAAACTACCAGGTTACGGTGCACCAGGAGTTAACAATGGCCCTCCGGGAGATTTATATATCAAATTCAACATCACAGATCATCCTAAATTTAAACGAAAGGGGAACGACATCTACCTCCAGGAAGAAATAGACCTATATACCGCCATTTTAGGTGGCGAAAAAATTGTAGAAACATTAAACGGCAAGGTCAAACTTAAAGTGCCAGAGGGAACACAGCCCGATGCTACTTTGCGTTTAAAAGGAAAAGGGTTTCCCATTTATAAAAAAGAAAATCAGTTTGGCGATTTATATATCAAGTGGCAGGTAAAATTACCTACCAATCTAAATGTCGAACAAAAAGAACTATTCGAAAAACTTTCCAAATTCTAACCATTATGGGAACCAATTTAATACCTGTAGAAGACATCTGTGCTTACCACCACGTAGAGATCAACTTTATCCAATCGCTTGAAGATTTTGGCCTGATCCACACTACTGTTAAAAAGCAATCGCTCTTTTTGCCAGTTGATGAATTGACCAAATTGGAGCAGTATCTTCGTCTAGCGCATGATCTGGAAATCAACTTAGAGGGCATTCATGCTGTTTCGCATCTGCTTAATCAATTGCAAAATATGCAGGAAGAAATAACCGCACTTCAGAACGAACTAAATTATTATAAGCAGCTTAGCCAACACCATTAAACAACCGTTTGTGCAGTATTTTGCATTAAAAGTGGAAACAAAAACACAATCTTTTTAAGATATCTTTCTTAAATTGGCAATCTAATTTAAAAAAATGAGCGATCTTTCTTCAAAATTCATCGAAAAAATAAAATCATCCTATGCCCCTACGGGCTCGTACATTTATTTAGGCGCCGGAATTTTAGACGGTCAGGTTTACAGCGAAGCTGAGGTTAATTTGTCGTTAAAAATGATGAATAGACATGGTTTAATTGCCGGAGCAACCGGAACAGGTAAAACACGGACCCTACAGTTACTGGCAGAACAACTGTCAGATGCCAGCGTTCCTGTTTTTATGTTGGATGTTAAAGGCGATTTATCAGGATTAAACCAGCCCGGCTCCGTTAATCCAAAAATAGAAGAAAGAACACAACAGCTCAACAAACCTTTTTCTCCATCTGGCTTTCCCATTGAAATTTACTCCCTTTCGGGTAAAATGGGTTCTCAGATGCGGGCAACGGTATTAGAATTTGGGCCAACGCTTTTATCGAAAGTATTAGATTTAAATGATACCCAGTCAGGCGTTATGGCGGTAATATTCAAATATGCCGACGATAACAAAATGCCGATTATCGACTTAAATGATTTAAAGAAACTAGTTTCTTATTTATCAGAAGGTGCGGGAGCCGCCGAAATAAAAAGTAGTTATGGCACCATTTCTACCGCTACTTC
>NZ_JBFTQI010000594.1:0-3795 GCF_056398925.1 Pedobacter sp. 01T416_2 | reverse complement strand
CATCAGGTTAGGAACATTCGGCCTTTTAACTTTACAACAATTTTTAACTTTTTTTAATGAACATTATAATTACAGGTGCAAGTAGTGGAATCGGTTTCGAAACTGCTTTAGAGTTTAGCTTACAGAAAGAGAACAAAATTGTAGCCATTGCCCGATCGGCAGATAAACTGCGTAAACTCTTAGAAATTGCTAAAGGCATTAATCCAGACTGTACACTTTTACCAGTAGAATTTGACATTGTAAATGATGACTATGCCGCATTAGTTCCATTTTTAAAAGAACGATTAGGATCTGTTGATATCTTAATTAACAATGCAGGGGCCTTAATTAATAAACCTTTTTTAGAAACCACAGAAATTGATCTGGGTGAAATGTTACAAAGCAATGTGATCGCACACTTCAGGATGATTCAGCATATTTTACCTCTAATGCAAAGCGGAAGCCACATTGTAAACATCGGTAGTATGGGTGGTTTTCAAGGGAGCGTTAAATTCCCAGGACTTTCAGCTTACTCGGCAAGTAAAGCAGCGCTGCACACCTTAACTGAATGTTTGGCCTTCGAATTGGCTGAAACAGGAATCAAAATCAATTGTCTTGCATTAGGATCGGCACAAACGGAAATGCTTGAAGCTGCTTTCCCTGGTTACCAAAGCCCGGTTATGGCCTTCGAAATGGGGAAATATGTTACCGACTTTGCTAAAACCGGACACAAATTCTTTAATGGAAAGATTTTACCTGTTGCTGTTACCACACCATAATATCCATATTATTTAGTAATTTACGTGCTAAATCGAAAAACTAAAAAACCTATGGAAACAAACTCACCTTTTAAAACAGCCGATAGTGGAAAAAATGCAGCAATTGTTAGTTACATTTTCCTTATTGGCTGGCTAGTATCGTACTTTGCGATGTACAAAGACAACAAAACAGCGTTATCAAGTTATCATTTAAGGCAATCTCTGTTACTGCATTTGGGTATTATTGTGATTAATGTGGCCTTAACGATAATTATCATGATTTTACCAACGGCAATTTTAGGATACCTAAGCTATCTGGTGTACATTGTTTACATTATTTTTATCATTTTGGGTGCCGTTAGCGCAAATAATAGTGAGCAGAAAGCATTGCCACTCATTGGAGATAAAGCACAAACCATGTTCCCAAGTATTTAATCGAAAACAAATATTTTAATTATTAGGGCTGTATCCTAAATT
Source organism: Pedobacter sp. 01T416_2 (assembly GCF_056398925.1). Taxonomy (NCBI): domain Bacteria; kingdom Pseudomonadati; phylum Bacteroidota; class Sphingobacteriia; order Sphingobacteriales; family Sphingobacteriaceae; genus Pedobacter; species Pedobacter sp. 01T416_2. Next base: position 2,581 of record NZ_JBFTQI010000594.1, on the reverse strand, counting down.
GTAATTCCATTCGAATTTGTCACGTTGAGCTTGTCGAAACGCCTTGCGAGACATTTTAAAAGGTCCTTCGACAGGCTCAGGATGACAATTCTATATTTATGATACAGCCTTGTTTTATTTGCACTCATTTTCAACATTTTAATCGACTTTGGATATTTTTTATATCTTTGGTTCCTACATATGAAGAAAATAATAGTCCCGATTGCGTTTTTCATTTTGTCTGCCACGGCAGGAAAATCCCAAACCATCATCCCGGCTCAGTACCAGGAGTTAGTTAAAAAGCTCGTTGCCAGCCTCCCTAAAGAGGATAAACCATCAAACAATTCGTCGGCTAAACAATCTGAAAGTTTAATCGATTTTGCTAAAAGCATGTTAGGTATCCCCTATCGTTATGCAACAAGTAATCCTAAAGTTGGTTTCGATTGCTCTGGCTTTGTGAGTTATGTTTTCAGTAATTTTGGTTTTAAGGTTCCACGTTCTTCGCGGGAGTTTAGCTACGCGGGTAAAGAAACCAGCTTGGAAAACGCAAAAGTAGGCGATGTATTGATTTTTACAGGCAGTAATTCAAGAATAAGAAGAATCGGTCATGTTGGGATTGTTTATTCCATTGATGAAAACGGGATCAAGTTTATCCATGCCTCTTCGGGTAAAGTACATCAGGTAACCATTACAGATTTTGATGGCCATTATAAGGCCCGTTTCATGAAAATTGTAAGTATTATATAACTTACTTTTTATATTTCCACATTCTTGTTTTACCTTCTGCGAGCCATTCCAGTGTGGTATCCAATCGTTTTTGTTTAGTTGCCTCTGTTTTAGCTTCCTCAAGCCACATTACATATTCCTTTTTATTGGATAAGCTAAAATTCTGAAATACGGCTAGGGCCTTAGGATCATCTTTTAATGCTTCAATAAAATATTCGGGAATAATGAGTTCTTTCTGTACTGTAGATTTTGGCTTTGCCGGCAACTTTACATTATCCTCATTTAATTTAATTGCCTGTTGTATGTAAGCAATCAGGATCTCATCTGAAGGTAAATCTTCCAAAGATGTTATTTTCCCTAACAAACCCATCGCTTCAGACCGTTCTTTAAAAATGCCGTACTCATCTTGCATTAACGATCCCTTCCAAAAACCAAATGCACAATGGTGTTTAAAGGACGCCATATGACAAACTGTGCCTTTGAAATCGAAGAATGGCATACTCCACTTCATTTTTTCTTCAATCCGTCCATCGGCTTTATGTACCAGATTCCTTAAATGATCTAAAATGGGGATCGCAAATTCTGCCGAATTAATGATGTACTGATCTACCTGAACGATTGTATGCATAGCCTTAAAAATTACCTTACTAAATTTAAAGTAAAACTACCTTTAAAGCAAGTTCTACCGCTCCGTTATGAAGAAACTTTTTTGCCAGTTCGTGCAGCTCTCTTTCGCGGTTGGTTGTATCACCTATGGTAGCATCGAGCACTTCTTTTACTTCTGGATGGGTACTGATCAGGTCGATTTCTTCGTCGCTCGGTAAATGTTCAACGTTTCCAAGCATTCCAAGGTCATTTCCTGATAATACTTTAGAAAAACGGACCGAATGTGGTAAACGGTCTACACCGATGCCTAATTTAGCGAGGGGTTTAGCCACTTTAAATAAATTGTCGTTTGTAACCCTACAGTACCAATCGCCACCTAATCGGGCTACAAGATCGATTTTATGTTGATCAATCCGACCATTTTCATCTAAAATAGCTTCGTTAATATGAATCACTTTTATTTCAGCCAGCACGAGGTTTCCTGCACCATGATGATCGCCTAATGAAATCACTTCATTTACAACACATTCAAACTGCACCGGTGCTTCTGCTACCCTGGGTGGCAGGACCAGATCAGATTTCAACATGGTAAATCCCGCTTTCTCGAACTCGTTTACGCCTTTAGCGTATTCGGTACTAGCCAAACTCATTTGCTGCACCATATCGTAGTTTACAATATTAATGACGCATTCTTTAACCTGCAATACGTTTTCTAAGCTATGTTTGGTGGTATTATCACGCACTCTTCTTGACGGGGAAAAAATACAGATCGGCGGATTTGTACTAAACATATTAAAGAAACTGAAGGGGCTTAAATTAATATTCCCTTCGGCATCGATAGTTGAGGCAAAGCAGATCGGTCGCGGAGCGATAGCGTATTGCAAATAATTTTGCAGCTCTACGGGGGTTAAATCTTCGGTTTTAAGTGATACCAAAACTTTAAATGATTAAATTTTATAATTATGTTTTTGGAAAACAAATGCAGTGGTTAGTGGGAAACAGCAGTCCCGCTATGCGCTATATTCCCGATGAAAAATCGGGAGATAACGCTACTATCGGGTTTAGTTAAAAGGTTAGCCTAAGTAATTTAAACCTGAATCCCTTTTGATGATATTTTTTCTCTAGGTTTTCGCAACGGTCGTCATGCTGAACTTGTTTTACAAGTAGAAGTAGCATTTTCAATTGTCTTGTAGCTTCGCAACGGTCGTCATGCTGAACTTGTTTTACAAGTAGAAGTAGCATTTTCAATTGTCTTGTAGCTACTACGTGG
>NZ_JBFTQI010000593.1:0-3797 GCF_056398925.1 Pedobacter sp. 01T416_2 | reverse complement strand
AAAGTACCCGACCCAAGTAAACCTGTACCCTGTACTGCCAGATTGCAATGGAAAGATTATTATGAAAAAGTAGAATTGCCAAACGGTGCTTATGTACTGACCAACAAAAGCACAGCTATTTGTACTGCAAAAGGTGGAAATGTAAAAATAGTTCAACATGGCCAGCAAGCCAACATTACTGCACAGGAATTAGAAAATGCCAAGGCTGGCAGTTGGGCCGCTGATGGTCCCCTGCTTACCGAAGAACTGATTCATACCGAACAAGCGGCAAAAAATGAAGATGAAGATGGTGCAACAGTAAAATCGATAATACCTTTATCTTACCACGATCAACAACCGCTCAATACGCCTATTACTTTTAAAGCCGATTTTGCTGGCAAAGCAACCGGTGCAGATAAGCAAGGAGTAAACTGGGTAGTCTATGATACAAATGGCATCCCCTTGCAATTGCGAAACGATGCAGGCGAAACCCTCACCATTACCTTTAAGAAAGTTGGCACCTATTTAATTGAAGCTTATGGCAAAACCAACGGTGATAAAAGAATAACCAGGCCTTATACCATTAAAGAAAACGAGATTGAAACCGTGACCACAGTTGATGGAAATACAAAAGYAAGAATAAATGTACCTATAACCTTTAGGCTTCAAAGCCTTTTTCAGTCTGTGGCCCTACCAGGCGACATCAGTACTATTACTTGGGAGGTAACCAAAACAGGAGGAATTGGTATTCCTACGCTATTAACCCAGACAGGGAACATCACTCAGGTAATCTGTAACGAAGAATGCAGCTATGTGGTATCTGCATGTTTTAATGGTATTCCAAAACAATCAAAACAGATACAGGCTTTAAAAAATGATATTACTTCAATCATCACTTCGACACAAAGCACAAGAATAAAAGAAGAGATAACTTTTAGCGTAAAAGACCATTTTAAAATATTGCCCACGTTACCGCAGGAAATTGCTTCTGTAAAATGGATATGCAAAGATATTGATGGTAAACCAGTTGAAGTTTTTAAGTCAAAAATAGGTGAAACCATAACCCATCAATTTGACGAACCGGGTGAGTATACTGTGCAGGCATATATGGTACAACCAAGCGCAAAAGTAGCGGTTAAAATAATAGTTGCACAGCCCGAAGTTATATTGGCACAGTGGGAATATCCCGAAGGTGGTAAAAAAACAAAAACAGGCTGGGGCGAACCAAACCATGCCTACATTAAATTTAAAGCGGCAGAAGGTTTAATTGTAAATTTAGAATATGGTTATTTAGATCACAGCAGCAAAGCGAGAGCCATCCACGTGATTACAGGCTTCAGAGTCCCTCAAAATCAAATATTAGATTTAGAGAAATACAATTTCATCCCCAATGCAGATAAGTATCAAAAACTGCTAAAAGAAGGGACAGCATTTTACTTCAAAGTATACTCGACTGATAAAAAATATGAAATCTTAAATGGGAATATTCCTCAACCGCTGCAAAAACTAAAACTGGTTACCAAAGAAGAAATTGTAAGCATCGAATTTTTAACCGACAACAAACCGGTTATCCAAGCACTATACGGCAGCAAAATGAAATGCCGCATCCGCACGCGTAACCTAAGTGCAAAAAATGTATCTGTAAAAATTTACAGAAAAGAAAGCCGCCTTGGATTCGACAATTTAAGGAAAGATACACTTGTACACCATAAAGAATACCCTTTAAATGATAACGGTATTGTTGAGTTTGATTTCATATTGGCCAAAAGCTGGGAGAAAAGTTATAGTGAAAAACTGCATCGTTTTTATGCCATGATAGAAGAAATGGAGTTTTTAGGAACAAGCAATACTTTAGTAGCCTTTAAAAATGATGTACCAGCAAATGGAGGGAAAGCATTGGTGGGCGTGGGGAATCAGGAAGACAACAGTCATAGTGATTGCCCCAGATGTAATAAAGACATTACTACGGTAGAACTAAAACAAATATTTAAAGATGCTGATGATGCCACGCTCACAACGGTTGCCATCACCTACAACAAATACATGGCCGATCTTGGCCTGAATACCTGCTGGGTTAAAGCACATTTTTTTGCCCAGATCCGGGTAGAATCCGGAACTAAACTGCATTTGAAAAGCGGAGAAAACATGAATTACAGTGCAGATACGCTGATCAACGGTAACTTAAATAAAAAAACTGGAAAAAGGGACAATCCGCCTTTTTCGTATTTTACAAAACATAAAGAAGATGCCTATAAATRTGGAAGAACCAAAGATCATGAAGCAAATCCGCAAATGATTGCGAATCTTGCTTATGCGGATAAAAACCGCAGTGTTGGAAATAGAATTGGCAATACACAGGAAGGAGATGGCTGGAATTTTAGGGGAAAAGGCTTGATACAACTAACAGGAAGAGAAAATTATAGCAAAGCAAACACTTATACTTTAAAATATGAGCAGGTGGATATCCTTAAAAATTCTGATATTGTAGCTAAGGATATTAAAATTGCGGTACTAACTTCAATGGCGTTTTATAAGTGGAATGGGTTGATTACGAAATCAAATGGGGCACTAGAAAACAAACCAATTTCACAAGGAATAGGTAACGAAGTTGGAGACAGTTATACACTAAAGCAAAATACTTTTGATAATTATAGTTCTAAAGTATTTAAGGTAGGTGAATGTAGCTGGAAAAATATTGACATTAAAATATTGGGTAATCGCGCGCCTTGGATGGAAATAGCATTAAATGAAGCTAAAGTAATGAGAGGTTGTTTGGAGTCAGAAAATCCGATGTATACAAAAGCAAAGGAATACTTGTCTTATTGCAAAAACACTGCTGAGCCAACAAATGGTGAACAAGGTGCATGGTGTGCAGCTTTCATGAATTGGTGCATTAGCAAAACTAAAAATGCAAAAACTAAACTTCCATATAGTCATTTAAATTCAGCCTCATCCTTAGCTCCTATAAGTAATTCTAAATACAAGAAAATACCTGAGCCCATATACGGTTGTTTTGTCGTTTACAAACATACTGACGGTAAACATGGACATACAGGATTACTATTTGGAAAAAACACCAGTGGAAAATATATACTTCTCGGTGGCAATCAAAATGATTCAATCCGATTTAGTGAATATGGTGATTATACAAGTAAAAGTAAGCAGAAAAAATTATACGGCTTTTATATACCTGTGGATTACACTATTAAAGACATAGATAAATTAAATAGCAATGATATTTATGGTGATATACAAGCATTAAATATAAAAATTGGCATTAAAAACAAACCGGATGGAAAAACTAATTAAAAGAAATCATATGTACATTAAAAAAACGTTAATCTACTTCTCTATTATTTTATTATTAATTGCCTGTAAAAATAAGCCCGCTAAAAACAATCAAATAGTTAAAGAAACAGAAATGAATTTAACAAAAAATGAGATTAACGAAATTAAACAACATCTTGAATATCAAAAACAGATGGTAAGTGATGAACTAGATCCAGAAGATCCATATGAATTGACACCTAAAGATTTAGAGTTAGCATCAAAAGTATTACTTCTAGGATTAAAGAATAGTGGTTATAAAGTAGTTAACGATGAAATATTTTATCAAAAGATTAATGAAATATTTGGCATAAAGAACTTAAAAAGTTCTAACAAAATAAATATAACAGACAACTACATTACTCTCTTTGGTCAACAGTATAAAGATTATAAAGAATTATTAAATAGTGAGATGGATGTTTTCGCATATAATGAAAATTATTATTTAATGAGAAAGGAGCATTTATTTACCGAATTTCAAACGCTAAAAG
>NZ_JBFTQI010000592.1:0-3797 GCF_056398925.1 Pedobacter sp. 01T416_2 | reverse complement strand
CCCCCACACCGTGTAAACCTCCAGATACTTTGTAGGTATCTTTATCAAATTTACCACCTGCGTGTAAAACCGTCATTACGATTTCAAGCGCTGATTTATTTTCTTTTGTATTGATCCCGGTTGGAATACCACGACCGTTATCTTCAACCCTGATGGAGTTACCCTCTAAAATTCTAACGTCGATTGTATCAGCATGACCGGCCAAAGCCTCATCAATTGAGTTATCTACAACCTCGTAAACCAAATGGTGTAAACCTTTTACACCAGTATCACCTATATACATTGAAGGGCGCTTACGCACCGCTTCTAAACCTTCTAAAACCTGTATATTATCTGCCGAATAATTTGACTTTAAATCCTGTTCTTCGCTCATATTTTAATTAAAAACAATAAGTATCAAAAATACGGAAATTTTGGCATTTAAACTAATATGTGGATAAATTTTGAGCTGTTAAGAGATTACAGTTAAAGCGATTAAAACAGGTTTAAATCAGGTTTTGGAAAGCAAAACCAGCATTCCAATCCATGCCTCTTCCTGCTTTCCATTATAAGACCCGCAGAAGAAGCGGGAGCATTCCATTTCAATAGGGTTTAGGTGGCCACAACCTGCAAATATTGTAGGATTATCGCACCAGCCCGCCAAACGTTCCGACGGAACGAAAACGCCAATTATTCAATTGGCTACCTACGAAACGTCCCTAAGGGGACGCTAAAGATTAAGATTTCTAAATCGCAACCCGTTCCAGAGGAACGCCTCATGGGTAGAAAAAAAATGAAACGTTTTTTCGTTCCGTAGGAACGTTTCGTATTTGAAATTTGCTATTGCCACCCTGCAACCCCAAATGGCGTTACTAGCCGTGCCACCTAAACCCGATGGCAGCGGGCATGAAATAAAGCGGACAGCGGGACGAACAACGATTTGAAATACTGACCTTGCTTTTCAAATCACCACTTATCATATTGCGCGGTTAGTGGTAGGCGCTTAGCGTTTAGTAAATTAAACGCTTTACGCACTACGCCAAACTCAAAATCTCTCTTGTGTTGCGACAGACTTTTCTTTAAATTGGATATAAAAACTAATTTATATAAGTTTGCTAAAATTTATTAAACAAGAATGGAAAGAAGAACCTTTAAAACCTTTGGTTTACTTGCAACAGCAACTTTGATAACTGCTTTCTCTGCATGCCAGAACAAAGACACTAAAACTACTGAAACTAAAAAAACAGAGGGTACTACTGCAGCGGTTTCTCAAGCTGAGAAAATTGTGTATGTAAACTCCGACTCGTTACTTACAAAATATGAATACTTCAAAGACCTAAAAGTGAAATTTGAAGGTAAGACCAAAAATGCTCAGGCAGACATGCAAGCTAAAGGTCAGGCTTTTCAAAGAGAAGTTGCACAATACCAGCAATCGGCACAAACTTTATCTGCCGATCAACGTAAAAGCACTGAAGAGCGTTTAGCACGTAAACAACAAGAACTACAAACTTACCAACAAAATGCTGGTGGTGCTTTACAGAATGAGCAAGCTGCTGAGAATGAAAAACTTTATGATAAAGTGGCTGATTACTTAAAAGGTTACGCTAAAGAAAAAGGTTATAAAATGGTTTTAACTTACTCAAAAGGTAACAGCGCTATTTTATTTGCCGACGAAAGTTTAGATGTTACTTCAGAAGTAATTAAAGGCTTAAACGCAGAATACAGCAAAAAATAAGCGAATAGCCATTAAAATATAAATGCCTCGTATAAAATCGGGGCATTTTTTTTGTGCTGTTTTTTATAAAAGATCAAATTAATATGGACAATCAACATCAGGAATATATGCGGATGGCAATCGAGTTATCCGTACAAAATGTAAGCGAAAGCATTGGTGGGCCTTTTGGAGCTGTAGTGGTAAAAGATGGGAGGTTGATTGCTAAATCGGCAAATAAGGTAACCTCTACCAACGATCCAACTGCGCATGCAGAGGTTTCGGCAATCAGGCTGGCCTGTACAGAATTAAACACTTTCGATTTAAGTGGCTGTGTAATTTATACCAGTTGTGAACCTTGCCCCATGTGTTTAGGCGCCATTTATTGGGCAAGAATTGATACGATTTATTATGCAAATACCAAGGCTGATGCCGAACACATTGGCTTTAGTGATAAATTTATCTACGAAGAGCTAGACAAGCCGATGGAAAACAGAAGCCTGCCGGTTATCCAACTGATGCGCGATGAAGCCCTGGCAGCTTTTAAGCTATGGGAAACCTCACCAATGAGGATAGAATACTAAAACAGGAAAGGTGCCGATAATCAGCACCTTTCCTGTTTGGAAATCATTGTTTATTTGCTCGATTCTTTTCCTGCCAGCAAGCCGATCATCGAGTCTATTTCTTTCACCACACCATCATCAGAGCCAGAAAAACCTACTGCTTTAAACCTGATATTACCATCCCCATCAATCACAAATTTGGTTGGGATTCCATCAACTTTATAGGCGCTTACCACATCAAATTCGGAAGGGTCTTTTACGTTTTTGGTATCGTACAGCACATTAAAATTGTATTTTTTTGCAGTAATAAAATCAGTTACCAATTTTTCTCTATTCTCTTCTGTTTGCCAGGTATTTACAAACAGGAATACCACATTTGGATTACTGGCATATTTGTTTAAGGCTTTTTGCATGCCTGGGAAAGAAGACACGCAAGGTCCACACCAGGTTGCCCAATAATCTAAAATTACAATCTTTCCCTTCAAACTGGCTAGACTTACGGTTTCGCCTTTAAGATTTGTTAATGAAAACGCAGGGGCTGGAATATTAATCATTTTTTTTATCCATTCTGCGCGCTCTTTTTCTAAGGCTGCTTTTTCTAAATTGGCCAGGTAAGTTTCATAAGTTCCATCTTTCTTTAGTTTAGTATAAAGCACTTTAAATTCGTTCTTTAACGAATCATTGCCTTTACCCTCTTTAATTAATTTTTCGGCCTCAGTATAAGCTTTATCATCCTGGCCATCCTTAATTAAATAAGTTACATAACGGGACGATACATCGGGCGGAACTGTCGCATATAAAGGAATGGCTTTCTCTTGCATAGCTAAAGCCTCTTTAAATTTTCCCTGATGATATAACAACAGTCCATAAGTATCAGCATACATACCATAAGCGCCGTCTAAATATTTGAGGTATTCTTCTTTAGTGTTGTAATATTTTGGCATCTCATCATTTCTTGATGCTTCTATCAGTTCGAGCGATTGTTTTGAAAGCTGAACAGCAAGCTCGATATTCTCTTTTTTCTCAGCAGACGGCCAGGCAAAACTATTGTTATACAAACTTGCCCTGGTCATTTTATCGGTGACCTTCTTGGCGTAATCCTGAAATTTCTCCAGATCTTTAGCTTTTATAGCGCTGTTAGCCAACATACTATAAATTGAGTTCAATCTACCTGCATCTACTGTTTTACCTGGATCAAGTTTAAAGGCGGCAATCATTTCTTCGGCCTTTTGTATTTGTGTGGCAAAATCTTTTGTACCATAAAGTGAATTCATACCATCATTCCAGGCGTAATTTCCTGTAGGGTATTTTTTAATTATGATGGCTTTAACAGAATCTGCCTGAGTTTTTTTCTTTAATAGTGAGTAAAGGCTTAAAGCTGTACCTAAATCTTCTTCTTTTGGTTCTTTTAGTTTCGATAACGCAGAAATATTCTCATTGATTAGTTTCGTTCCTTTATCCTTATCTGCTTTGTACTCTAGCGACAGGTATTGGTTTAGATTTTTCTTTTTCAGCTCGGGTTTTAAAGCAAAAGCTTGTTTATA
>NZ_JBFTQI010000591.1:0-3800 GCF_056398925.1 Pedobacter sp. 01T416_2 | reverse complement strand
CAACAGGCCTGGCACGTACTTATCCGAACTTAATCGGAAACGAATCGGCAAGGGGGACAGAATATGAAGCTTTTGGAGGGAACAATGCTGATCACACTACCATTTTACCCTTTACACGTTTAATAGGTGGGCCAATGGATTATACCCCAGGTATTTTTGAAACTAAAGTAAGTGTTTATAATCCCGAAAATACCTCTTTTGTGCATAGTACATTGGCTCGCCAGTTGGCACTTTATGTTACCATGTATAGTCCGCTGCAAATGGCTGCCGATTTGCCTGAAACTTATAACAAGTACATGGATGCTTTTCAGTTTATTAAAGATGTGGCGGTAGATTGGGACGATACCAAAGTTTTAGAAGCAGAACCAGGCGATTATATCACTTTTGCGCGTAAGGCGAAAGGTAAAAACAACTGGTTTGTTGGTCGCACCAATGATGAAGTGGCGCGGACATCTAAAATTGATTTTAGCTTTTTGGATCCTGGCAAAAAATATACCGCAACCATTTATGCCGATGCAAAAGATGCCCATTACGAAACCAACCCTAAAGCCTATACCATTCGTAAAATGGAGGTAACCAACAAAACTAAATTAGCTCAATATTGTGCACCAGGTGGAGGATACGCGATTAGTATTATGGCGAAATAATTCGATAGGTGGGGCAGTTTGATGTGGTGTCGGTTGTTACCAACTGATTCTCTTCTAGTCGTAGCGTCTCGCTACGACTTTTTTATTGTTTTTTTGCCACGGATGGACACAGATAAACACGGATCAAAGATATCTATCTGTGTTTATCCTTTTTATCTGTGGTTAATATTTTGTGGAGTCAGATGGTAACATCTGACAGCGCGATTATATCCATTACGCGAGTCAGATCCTGAGATGAACTCAGGATGACGACCGCTGTGAGAGTTCTTTCCCGTAGATCTCACTGATAGCCGCAGAAAAATAATCAATTGCGTTAATCATCTTAAATCTGCGGGACTATTTTTGTAATTGGCAGTTAATTGTGCCGAGTCATCTTAACAGATCATAACAGCTGACCGCAGGAAAATAGCTTATTTTATAATATCTTAGCAAAGACATTAAAACCAAGCAATTTTTAACGAAATATTACCATGCCCAGAACCAAAAACCATATCGAACTTCAATTTTTAAGCGAACCCTCTGATGTTAATTATGGAGGTAAGGTACATGGTGGGATGATGATGAAATGGATCGATCAGGCTGCTTTTGCCTGTGCTTTACAATGGAGCCAAACTTATTGTGTAACGGTTTATGTTGGGGGAATCCGTTTTTTTCATCCTGTTCATATCGGGCACTTGGTTAAAATGGAAGCACGAATTATTTACACGGGTAAAACCAGTATGCATATTGCCGTTGATGCTTTTTCGAAACCAGTAGGGCAAACCGATTTTGTTAAGAATACACACTGTATTATTGTTTTTGTTGCAGTAGACGACGATGGGCAGCCAAAAGGAATCCCAGCCTTTAAGCCAAAAACCGAAAAAGAAGTTGCCATGCATGGCTACGCCATTAAATTAATGGAACTGCGTAAAAGCATTGATAAGGAAATGGAGCCTTATATAGTGTAAACGTAAGGCGCTGAGCGTTTGGCAGCATAATCATCTTCAGTTTAACCACAGAGAAAACAGAGGGTAGGCCACGGAGCACACCGAGTTAAGCGCATAGCTATTGTATTTGTTTTATACTCTGTGTACCTCAGTGCAAAACTCGGTGTCCTCTGTGGTAAAAAAAACGCGGAATCTATTCTACAACTGGCAAGCTGAAACAAAACTTGCTGCCTTCGCCAATGGCGCTTACCACCCATATTTTTCCGTTTTCGGCTTCAATAAAATCTTTAGAAATGGCGAGGCCCAATCCGGAGCCCGATTTATTCTGTCCATCTGTTGGTACCTGGAAATACCTGTCGAATAATCTTTTCTGATATTTTTCGTCGATGCCTTTTCCAAAATCGCGCACAGAAAATTCGATAAACTTGTCTTTTTGGAAAACATCGATGATTACCTTCGATTTTTCTGAACTGTACCGCAATGCATTAGATAAAAAGTTAACCAGTACCCAGGCTGTTTTCTGGATATCAGCATTCACATCCGGCAAGTTCTGACTGCAGTTAAGTACCAGTTGAATCAATTTTTGTTCAGCCTGAAATTTAACGGCATCAACGGCATAACTTACAATTTCTTCGGGTTTGGTTATGGCAAAAGTGAGTTTTAAATTACCGGTTTCTACTTGCGAAAGATCTAAAAGTTCGCTGGTGATTTTTAGCAATCTGTCGCTATCTTCTTTGATGTGGTTGAGCAGCTCATGCTGTTCTTCGTTCATGGTGCCCACACGCTCATCGTTTAGCAATTTCAAGCTCATTTTGATAGATGATAGTGGTGTTTTTAACTCGTGCGAAACTGTAGCGATAAAATTTGTTTTGGCTTCATCGAGCTCTTTAAACTGCGTAATATTTTTTAACGTGTAAACGCTTCCTGCAGATTTAGATGAGGCAATTAAAGTGTTTTCATCCTGCTCTTCATAATTTGGGATGATGATTTCGCGGTTTTCCAACAGGAAATAAGATTCTTTATCATCAGCATAAATTTTTAAGGTATTGTCCTCTGTTTCCGGTTTAATGATCCGTTTAAGCAGCTCGTTTTTTTGCATCAGTTCGGCCACGTTTTGGCCAATAACCTTATCTTCATCCAGACTCATCAGTTTTGCAGCCAGATGATTTAGAAAGAGTACTTCTCCCTTTTCATTTAAGCCGATTATAGCATCCTGCATTTGTGCAATAATGGCTTCAATACGCGATTTTTCGGATTTAATTTTAGATAAGTTGCTGTTTTCCCATTCGTTTAATTTAACTACCATTCCGTTAAAGGAATCTGCCAGTTCTGTAAACTCATCTTCGTTTTCGAAATGCAGGCGCTGTTTATAATTTTTACGACTGATCTGCTTTATCGCAGCACTAAATTCAGCAAGAGGGTTGGCCACAAAACCTGGAAAGTTTACAATGAACGTAAAGAGGATAATAAAACTCAGGGTAGCGGCAATCATGATGTAGAGGTTTGCCCTCGATGAGGTTTCATTAGCCAATTCATTTTTATCGTAAATGGCCTTCATATTTACCTGTTCGATATTTTGTAGCGCAACGCGCAAATTTTTAATGCTATTTTCTTTAATGGTTAACGATTGTGGGCCGTTTAGTACGTTGAAAGCCGTTGCTAATTTCTGGAAAGCCACTTTTTCGCCGGGTTCGGTAATGTTTAACCCTTCATTTTTTAAGTTTTCCCTAAATACAGCCAGTTGAGTACTGCTTAATGGAAATTGGTTCTGATCGATTACATTGCGCATAGCAGCAACATATTTCAACGATTTATAGTTGTCTTTAAGAATTACCTTCGATTTATCGGAAAGCTCGTTTAAGAAAAAGAGCGCGATTAATCCAAAGGATAAAACAAGTATAAAGAGAAACCCGAATCCGAGGCGGAGCTTGGTTTTTATTTTCATCTGTTTTTATTTTTTTAATGGTGATGAAGCTATCATGATTTACTTATTTATTGTGAAGTTTTGTAAATCATTGATGGTTTCATGACTTTTTTGTTTAACCGCAAAGGGCGGAGAGATTTTTGCTATTAACGCAAAGCAATTTTTCTCTTTTTTGTGTAAAAATAGGTTATAATTTAAATCTGTTTCCTGATTAACTAAATTACATAACAAAGGTTAAATAAATAGCATCTGTTTAGCCTGTAGTCAATAGCTATGCCAGTAGATTGGGTTATTGTTTAAGTT
>NZ_JBFTQI010000590.1:0-3805 GCF_056398925.1 Pedobacter sp. 01T416_2 | reverse complement strand
GTGTAGGCATATTCTCTGGCCGTGTACCTATGGTATGGGTATCAAATCAATATTCGAATACTGGTAAAGCGACTATTAAGTATACTGCAAATTCAGCTGCAATAGGTCAAAACAATATTACATTTAATCCTTCATCTCCTTATCAGGGCACACCAACAACTCCGCCAGCAACTGAGGTAGATATAACCGATCCGAATTTCCAGGCGCCAAGAGTATTAAAAACTAATTTAGCTGTTGATCAAAAATTACCGTGGGGTTTAGTAGGTACTATTGAAGGTACTTATACCAAAACAATCAAAGATATCTTGTATCAAGATATGAACTTAAACCCATCTTCTTACACTCTTGATATGGGTAACGGGGTAACAAGACCATTTTATAACGCAAGTAAGATAGATAAGAATTACACCAATATATTGTATTTAACCAATACGAATAAAGGTTATTCATATACAGTTTACGGAAAGCTAGAGAAACAATTTAGCAGCGGTTTCATGTCAAGCGTTTCTTATACTATTGGCCACTCATTTAACTTAAATGATGGTACTTCGTCTACCGCACTATCTAACTATAGATTTGCTTATAATGTAAACGGTTTAAACAATTTAGATTTAGCAACCAATAATAATGACATGGGTTCGAGAGTGTCATTTATGTTGGGTAAGAAATTTAAGTATGGTGGTGGTAAATTTGCTACTAACATAGGTTTATTCTACAACGGACAGTCTGGACAAGCGCTTTCTTATGTTGTATTCGGTGATTTAAACGGTGATGATGGATCAACTACTGCCACACCATCAAAATCCTCAAGTAACAATGCCGATTTACTTTTCATCCCTGTAGACGCATCTAGCTTTATTACTTCTTTAACCGGTATTAAAGATCCTGTTACTGGTGTAACTGGTACTATGACTGGAGCAAGACAATATGAATTGTTTCAACAATATGTAAACTCTGATCCTTATTTAAAAGATAATATCGGTAAAAATACTAAGCGTAACGGTACACGTTTGCCTTGGGAAAACCACTTCGATTTTAAATTAGTGCAAGATATTAATATCTACAAAAAGAGCGTATTTAGCTTCACATTCGATATTTTCAATGTTGGTAACTTAATAAACAAGAAATGGGGACAAGGATACTTCGCTTCAAATCAAGTAATCTCACCATTGAACATTGTTGGTTATACAACTACCGGTAATGTGGTGAAGCCTAACTATACTTTTAACCCAACATTCGGTACTGATCAATATACAGGTAAACCATATGCCTATTCCGATTATTTATCACGTTGGAGTATGCAAATTGGTGTCCGTGTTAAATATTAATTGATACTGATTTCAAGATAGTAGAGCCCTGATCATTCGATCAGGGCTTTTTAGTTTATTAAGGTATTTATTGTATTTTAGAATATCTATTTAATCCAGTAAGCTTCTATGGTGATTAGTAAAACTTTTATTAACCATGATACGTTTTTGTAATAAAAATAAATAATATGAAAAATCTCATCTATTTAATGCTCTTATTTTTATGTTTTACTTCTTGTAAAAAGCTAACTGTAAAAGAAGAAAAAACATTTTATGAAATTAATGTACCCAAGCCTGATGGATACCTTACCAGTGCGATACGCGTTACACTCATGGTAGACGGCAAAGCCGATATAGTGCCAGGTGGTGATGTAGCATATAGAGGTACTTACAAAATCAAGGGTAAAAAGCTTAGTGTTACAGCAGAAAAAGAGTATGAATTTGAAATCACCTCAGAAACAGAAATTAAGTACGGTGAAAGGATTTTGAGGTTAAATTAGTTTATATATAGATACTTAGATGTTTTTACAAATCCCCGATCATTCGATCGAGGATTTTTTTCTTTATATCAACTTCTGAAGTATTTATTAATTCACATTGCTTAATCTATTGTTTTTTTAACCCTCGCAGGCACACCCGCAACCATCACATGCGGCGGAACATCCTTTGTAACACAAGCTCCGGCTGCAACATAGGCTCCCTTTCCGATGGTTATGCCCGGGATCACGGTTGCACCAGATCCGATAAAAACACCTTCATTAATATGTACATTGCCCGCAATGGTTACCCCGGGTGATATGGTTACATAGTTCTCTATTATACAATCATGACTGATGTTGCAATTTGAATTCACAATGCAATGGTTGCCGATATTCACATTTGCATTAATTACACAACCTGGGGCAATGCAGTTTCCTTCGCCAATTTTAATTGAAGGGCTGATATAATTATGGTGGTGGATCATGTTGATGAACGAATAGCCTTTGTTTTCTAACAGTTCAATAATAGATTTTCTTTCGTAATTGCCTATTGCCCCAATTAATGCAATATTTAAATTAGCTGGATGTTCTTCTAAAAAAGATGGTAGCGAAGTAATGGGCTTCGTTAAACTTGGGTGATTTACCGCATCTTCCAAATTGATGATATATCCGGTTAAAAGATACTCACCCGAGCCATTAAAATACTCGCTAAGCTCAGCGGCATGTTTACCAGCACCCAGAAGATATACATTGATCATAGCGTTATTCCTATTTGGAGTAATTTGTTAAATCTAATATACGTTTATACAAACAAAACTAAATGATGTACCGATAAAACTTAAGAATGTATCGACAAAGATATAAAGGTAAGTTGTAGTGGCTTTAATGGAAATATAACTAAGATTGTATTTGGTGTAATAACATTTTGCCTGTATTGGCAATTCCCTTCCGAATTCGAGTCAAAATTCATCCCAATTAAATATGAATTAAAATGCTAAAACACCTCACAAAAAAAAATGCAGGCAGAAAAGAAGCTTTTAATATCTTGAAAATAAACTTTTTATATTTGTTTCCCTGGTTCGGCTTTGCCGTTGTGGCAGGTTACGCAGGCAATTTGAGTAATGGTTTTCCCCTCCTGCAAGGCAGTATGAAAATATTTCTTATTGATTTTTGCGGTCATACGCATCATTTTACGAGCTGTTTCCTTCTCTGGCTTTTCATCACTGGCGAAATCCATTTTCCTTGGATTATCTTTCATTGGTGCATGGCAATGGCCACAGCGCACACCTAATGCAAGCTTAAAATCGTCCATTACTTTGTCGAGTTCTTCCTTGCTGATGTTTTTAGGCAATACCTTTAAATTTTTTGCCTTTGGCTCTGGTTCGGCTTTAGGCATAAAGGCACTCAGGCTTAGGGCAAAGCATGCCAGTAAGGCCATTACAATGGTCTTTTTATAGTTCATGTTCTGTTAGTTTATATAACTAATATAATCCTTTTTCTATATTAGAAAATGACTTTTACAGATTGTAATGAATTTATTTCAATCGATACTGACAAGAGGCAGCAAGAATCAGGGAAATCGCTTTTAAAACATGCGCAAAAATTAATTAGCCACGGAAACACAGAAATCACGGAGGAGATTAAAGTTTTTCCGTGTTTTTCGTGCTTCCGTGGCAATTATAATGCTTAGGTATGCGTAAAAAGAGGAAGAATTATCAGAGAAAAGTTAAAAGCGATTTCCCTGCGGCAAGAATGTGTTTAAAAAAAAAGCTGCTGAAATTTAATTTTCAGCAGCCTTTTTAAATTGTACCTTGATGCTTAGTTATAAATGAAAGTTCCTTTTTCGCTTTCGATAGTCACTTGTTTCTGATCGCCTTTTTCTACGCGACCGATAATCTGCGCATCGATATTAAAGCTTTTTGATATTTCGATAATGCTTTCGGCAATCTCCTGAGGAACATATAATTCCATGCGGTGTCCCATGTTAAATACCTTATACATTTCTTTCCAATCGGTACC
>NZ_JBFTQI010000589.1:0-3808 GCF_056398925.1 Pedobacter sp. 01T416_2 | reverse complement strand
AAAGGCAGGGACTAATACGACCACAAGTTCTGTGAACTAGAGATGACGGAAGTTCACCCTGCCTTTTATTTAAACGCTTACCAAGCTTTCTTCTTGTAATACTATTTACAAGAAGAAAAATCAGTCCGATAAACCAAAGGAGATGACGGCCGTTCCATGTAGATCAATTTCTTATTTTTTGCTGCTGTAAGTAAGGCTTACCTTTTGTGGTTCTTTGCTGTAATCTTCCCATAGCTGGTCGACAGTTTTTCCGGTTAAGGCTGCCCAAGATTCCTCCTTGTATTGATGCGCTCTTAACTGTTGATCTAAAGTAGCAATTAAGCCAGGTTTCACATTTTGCTCTAACCATGCAAAAAACCTCGCGGTAATACGATAACTATTTTTATAACCCTGCTTTGCATTATAATCTGGCAAACTCCATTTCGAGCCTACATTATCAACACCATATTTATAACGTACATAATCGGCAATACCTTCGGTTAGCCAAACCGGACCAGCACTATAGCCATAACCCTGAACAATGTGCATGGTTTCGTGCGTTACCACATCAATATCGGTTGGATGTGCTTTTTTCATGTAAGCAGCACTAAACAAAATTCTATTTCCGCTTGCTTCTGCAACTGCTTTGTAAGCTGTATCCACCACAAATAACACATCGTGGGTAGATTTATCGTTAAATGTTTTAACCAGGGTTGGGTAGATTTCGAAATAAGTAGCAATTAACTTCTTTCTTACGGTCGGATCTAAATTTGGATCTTTGCTGATAAATGTTAATTCATACCCTTTGTGTTTTTCTTTACTGTAAGAAACCCAGTTTTTTGAGAGTGCAGAAAACATTTCCTTTTGGATTTTCTCTTGAGATTTGTTTTTAACCCATTGGCTGTTTACTTTAATTTCTCCAGCTTTAGCCTGTATTGTTGATGTTTCTTCCGTTACCAAATCTAACATTACATCTCTTTTGGTACGGTATCCATCTGCCTGGGCAAATTTTGGATAAACCTGAAAAAAAGCAGCCTTTAGTTTGTCATCCACGATAGCATTTGTTACGCTATCTTTATCATTGATGGTAATCTTGTATTCTCGTTGCCCCCGGTTTTGAGCAAAAGCCTTTGCCCCTAAAAAAGAAGCCAGTGCAATGACTAAAAGTTTCTGATTCATTTGTTTGTTGGTGTGTATTTTTAATTGAAATATTTTAAAAATCTAAAAGTGATTTAACGTTATACTAAAACGTTTTATTAAGCAATAATAAGCATAATATCGCAGATGAAAAATTAATTCCTTTTTTTGATAAATTAAGGCAAAAAGATCAATAATAAAATATACGAATAACAAACAGGATTGCCACGAAAAAGGGCGTTATGTGGTAGAGCAAGACAAAAGAGGAGCAGACTGCGGGACTAATTATGTAAGTCATCACCCGCAGTCCTCTCCTTATTAAGTTAAGCTTAAATCGCAGCAACTTGCAGCACCAATCAACGCTGCATGTTCTTTAAGCTCGGATATTTTTATTTCCGTGTCGATGTCGTTACCTTTTAAGGTTGCGATCAACTCGGGTGCAAAAGCACTAAAAGATTGCGCAATATTACCACCAACAATTACAGTATCTATTTTGTGTTTCTTAATAATAGGAATCAAGAACTGCGCGAGGTTATAACCAAATTCCATAAATACCCGGGTGGCAAAATGATCGGTTTCTACCATTTCCACCAATTCTTTCACGCCATCTACCGTTTTGCCGCTAAGCTGGTTAAAACGTTTTACGAACCAGCGAGTAGAAAGGTAATCTTCCGCAATTCCGTCTAAAAATTCGGAGTTCCAGAGGTCAGCATCAAAAGCTTTATCATTATAATTGAGACAAAGCGATGAGCCGAGGCCCGTACCAAGCGTTAAGCCCAGCACACTGGCATTTCCTTTGGCAGCGCCAGCAAAAACCTCACCTTGTAAAAAACCTGCTGCATCGTTTATAAAGTGAATATTCTCTACAGGGATATCCAGTCGTTTAGCCAGCTCTTCTTTTACATTGATCTGGTAAAGTGATTTAAACTTATCCTGGTCTTTAATTAATGAAATGCCTTCACTATAATTAAAAGGACCAGGCATAGCAATTCCAACATTCCGGGCACCGTTTTTAATATTTTTAAAAGCCTTATTGATGATATCGCACCATGCCGATAAAATCACTTCTTTACTCTCCTGCGAATTCACAGGGCTACGTTTGATGGAATCCTTCACCAAAGTTCTCGTTTCTAAATCCACCAATGCGGCCGTAATATGCGAGCCGCCAATATCTACACCTAATGCAACAGGCTTTTCCATTCTATATATATTTCTGTTATCTATTCTTTATAATCTGAATTAATTCGCCAAAAGTAGCAATTCAATATCTATTTACTGATTGAAAATGGCTTATCTTCTTCTAATAATCCTCTATTTAACGAAGGTTTAACATTCATCTCTAATTTTAACACCCCTCCTTTTAACAAATCGTTATGGTTTATAAAATTTTTAGTATAATTTTTACCATTTAAGCTTGCCGATTTTATATAAACATTGGCAGCATTATTGGCGGGTGCCTCAATCACGAATTTTTTGCCGTTTTCTAAATTAATAGTCGTTTTTTTAAACATTGGGCTTCCTAAAACGTACTCCCCAGTACCTGGCGTTACGCTGTAAAACCCTAGTGCGCTTAAAACATACCACGATGAAGTTTGCCCCTGGTCTTCGTCTCCAGGATAACCATTTTCTGTGGCATCGTACAGTTTATGCATCACCTTACGGGCATAAAATTGTGCTTTCCAGGGTTGGTTGGCATAATTATACAAATACACCATGTGCTGTATCGGTTGATTTCCATGTGCATATTGGCCCATATTGGCCATTACCATTTCGGTCATTTCATGGATCATCCCGCCATACGAACCCACATTTACTTTATTAGGTTCGCTGAAAACAGAATCGAGCTTGGCGATAAAATTGCTTTTCCCGCCCATCAAATTAATTAAACCTTTGGTATCTTGAAAAACCGACCATTGCCAATGCCAGGCATTTCCTTCGGTGAACGGGCCTCCCCATTCCGTTGGGTCGAAATTTGGCGACCATTTTCCCTCTGCGTTCCTACCCCTCATAAAACGGGTAGAAGGATCATAAACATTTTTATAATTGAACATGGGTTTCTCAAAAACCTTCATATAATGCTTATCTCCAATCATTTCTGCCAAATGGTAAGCGCAATAGTCATCGTAGGCATACTCTAGTGTTTTGGCTGTAGCTTCTCTGTATTTTGGATAAGGCACATAACCCAATTGGTTATATTCTGTTACACCATCCCTACCATTTGCAGGACCCCATGGCCCCTTATTCATCGCTTCGTGATAATAAGCATCCAGCGCCTTTTTCGGATCGAACGTTCTGATTCCTTTTGCCCAGGCATCGGTTAACAAAGAAATAGCGTGATTACCAATCATACTTCCAGCTTCGCTGGGAAAAGACCACGATGGCAACCAACCACATTGCTCATAGGCATCGAGCATGGCCTGCATATAACGACCGTGCATTTCTGGTTGCACCAGTGTGTTTAGTGGAAATTGCGCACGGAAGGTATCCCAGAAACCCGTATCGGTAAACATATATCCATCATGCACTTTACCGTCATACGGACTAAAGTAATATGGTTTTCCGGCTTCATTTATTTCATAAAACTTTCTGGAGAACAGGCTTGCCCTAAAAAAGCAAGAATAAAAAGTTTCCATATCTGCTTTAGATCCGCCTTCTACTTCTATCTTACCGAGCGATTTATTCCACACCGCAG
>NZ_JBFTQI010000588.1:0-3817 GCF_056398925.1 Pedobacter sp. 01T416_2 | reverse complement strand
GTTGCTGCGACTACGGGGATCCCAGAATAGAGGGCTTCGATAATCGGAATGCCAAAACCTTCGTAAAAGGAAGGATAAACAAAAACATTTGCCATTTGGTAAATGCCAGGCAGATCGGCAAAAGGGATATTTTTTAAGAATAGAATTCTGTTTTTAAGGCCGAGCTTTTCTATTTCTTTCTCAACGGTTTTAAAATAAGCGGTTTGTTTACCTATTACCACCAGTTTATACTCCTCATTAACCTCTTTTAAAGCCTGAACAGCCAATATAAGGTTTTTACGCTCTTCAATGGTACCAACGTTTAGGATGTATTTTTCAGGCAGTTTATAAGTTGCCCTAATGCGGCTTAAGGTTTCTTTAGCAAAAGGTGTTTTAAAACTGTCATCACAGCTTTGGTAAATTACCTCAATTTTTTCAGAACTGATCCCATATAAATCAATAATGTCTTCTTTTGTTTTTTCGCTGATGGCGATAATTTTATTGGCCCGTTTACAAGCAGATTTGCTTTTCCACTCGTATAATTTCCGGTCGATAAATTTATAATACTGAGGGAAGCGAAGAAAAATTAAATCATGAATGGTAACGATCGATTTAATCCGGGTATGTTGTATGGCTAATGGAATTTCATGACTGAGCCCATGATAAATCTGGCAACCATCTTGATTTAAATCTTTAAGGATGTTTAAACTTCGCCATAAAAAAGGCCCGTTTTTTGGAAGCTTCAGTTCGATGTTTTCATTTGCGAGAAAAGCATCAATCTGTTTAGCAGATTTTACTTTTGGAGCGTACACCAAATACTGATGCTGAGGAAACTGATGTGCCAAATGCTCAATTAAAGACCGGCTGTAATTACCTAATCCTGTTAAGTTATTGGCAGCACGCTTGCCATCGTATCCGATTTTGAGCGAAAAGCTTAAAGCCGAAAGACTAAAGCTTGATTGCTCAAGTTCTTTACTTTCGGCTTTTTGAGTTTTGCTTTCAGCTTTCACCTTTGTGCTTTCAGCTTAAACCGCTACGTTATTTTCTCTCAACGCATCGTTAAGCGAAGTTTTCTTATCTGTACTTTCTTTACGTTTACCAATAATTAAAGCACAAGGTACCTGGAATTCGCCTGCAGGGAATTTTTTAGTATAGCTTCCTGGTATTACTACCGAACGTGCAGGAACAATTCCTTTATATTCTACTGGTGTAGGACCGGTAACATCAATAATTTTAGTTGATGCAGTTAATACCACATTAGCACCTAAAACAGCTTCTCTTTCTACTTTAACACCTTCTACTACAATTGCTCTAGAGCCTAGAAATGCATCATCTTCGATAATAACCGGAGCAGCTTGTACAGGCTCTAAAACACCACCAATACCCACACCACCACTTAAGTGAACGCGTTTACCAATTTGTGCACAAGAACCAACAGTAGCCCAGGTATCAACCATAGTACCTTCATCAACGTAAGCGCCAATGTTTACGTACGATGGCATCATGATTACACCTTTTGCTAAAAACGCACCATAACGTGCACTTGCCATAGGCACAACACGTACACCAGTTGTTTTATAATCGGTTTTTAAATCCATTTTATCGTGGTAAACAAAAGGACCACTTTTAATTTCTTTCATCTCGCGAATTGGGAAATATAAAATTACTGCTTTCTTTACCCATTCATTAATGCCCCAAGAGTTTAAAACTGGCTCAGCAACACGGATTTCACCCTTATCAAGGCCCATAATAACGGCTTCAATGGCTTCGCAATAGTTACTGTATTTTAAAAGGGTTCTATCCTCCCAAGCGGCTTCAATTAATTTCTTTAAATCTGAATACATGATGTTTTTAAATTTTACGCAAAATAAATCAATTTTTGCTTATTAAATGGTTAATTGTTTAAATTGTTTTGTAGATAGGTTAACTGGTTAATCGTTTGAATTGGTTAACTGGGTCTGCGGGGTGCTTAATCGTTAAATTCTTATGAATTAGGTTAATTGTGGTTAGGCGTATTCTGCAGCTAACCGATTAACCAGTTTCTACAATTAATCAACATAGGAATTAACCTAATTATGTATTTTTGAATTTTATGACAGAGACAGAAAAACTTAGGATAGATAAATATTTGTGGGCGATCAGGTTGTTTAAAACACGGAGCTTGGCCACCGATGCCTGTAAAGCAGGAAGAGTGAAACTCAAAGGACAGAATATTAAACCTTCTGCTATTGTGAAAGTTGGTGAGGTTTATCAGGTATCGAAAGGGATTGAAAAGAAAATTATCGAAGTGGTAGAACTGTCGTACAACAGAACAGATTCGCCAACAGCCTTAACAAAATATAAAGATTTAACGCCTGTTGAAGAAACGCATGCTTTTAAATCGATGTTTCATGCACCAAATTTAAAACGCGATAGAGGTACTGGCCGTCCGACTAAAAAAGACAGACGTGAAACTGACGATTTGATAGGAGGAATGTTCGAAGAGGAGGATTAGTTAGTTTTCAGTTTGCAGTTTACGGTTTTCGGTTTCCTGCGAACTGATCACTGCATACTGCAAACCGAAATACCGCATCCGGTAACTCATCATTGCTGTTTTGCCCAGTTTTTCTATCAATTTATAATTGGCGACTGCACCGACTGCTGCCCCTACAAATGGAAGCATCTGCGCAAGTTTCGCTAAATCAATATAATCGCGGTATTGCTGTTGGAAGGTAAGCCAGTCAAATTCATCAATATTGGTAGGTAATTGATGGGCTTTATCATCCCAATCCTGCATTTTCATAAATATATTCTGGCTTTCTTTTTTACTTGAAAAGGCCAGCTGGAAGATGTGTAAAATATATAAACGTTCGCGGTAATCTTTAACATCGTATCCGTAAACTGCAGCAATATCAAAAAGCATCTTCATCTTTATGCCCAGCAATAGGGGGAAATCCGCTAGGCTCATTAAAAAACCTCCTGCTCCTGTAATTCCGCCTTCTGCCGCACCTGTTTTTTTATAGTTTTCTATCTTTTGCTTAATTAATGCCTCGCGGTGCATCAAGGTTAAATCGGTAATTGGTTTCGATGTGGTAAATGTAGAACCAAAAAGCACAGCCTTAACCATCTGTTTAATCGCAGTAGTTATGGCATTATGAACTTTATCAGGAATATAACTGTTTATTTTCTTCTGCACCTTATTAGTTACCTTATTCAAGAGCGAAGGTTTTTGCAAGGTTTTAAACTTCCAGAAATTTAGTTCACTACTTATTTTTTGTTCGTAGGTCATGCTTAATTACTACAATAATTATTCCTTAAAATTTAACATAAAATAACTTTGAAGAATAAAGAATAAACTATATATTTAGTTACCTAAATATGAACTTAATCCTTTCATTATGAAAACCTTAAAATTGTTATGCTTACTCGTATTTGCTGCTGGAGTAGCAAATGCACAAGGCGTGAAATTTTCTGCTAATACGCCTGCAGCAGGAAGTACAGTTAAATTTACTTACGACCCTAAGGGGACCAATCTCGAAAATTTGGCTGATGTAAAATGTACCAGTTATACTTTTTTTTCAAAATCGAATCCCAAAAGCACTAAAATTGAACTCACTAAAGACGGAACGGTTTATAAGGGAGAAATTTCTACTCCGGATAGCGTTACCATAGTTGGACTTGCTTTTTCGGTAGGTGATAAAAAAGATGAAGCGCCTGCCGGTTATGTTTTAGAATTTACTAAAGCAGGGAGAGTGCCAGCTGAAGCTTATCTTAACGAAGCTTTTTTGTACGGATTGGCAGGAAATTACTATTTGGGTCTTACTATCGATCCAGAAAAGGCCGTTTCACTGTATAAACA
>NZ_JBFTQI010000587.1:0-3830 GCF_056398925.1 Pedobacter sp. 01T416_2 | reverse complement strand
ACCAAACACGAGATTAATAAAACAGGTAAATCGACTGTGAAAATTTATATGCTCGATCCGGGCTTAGTAGTTAACCAGTTGGAAATACAATAAATATGATGAAGAAACTTTTAGCTTTTGTCCTATCCTTAGTTTTTATACTTGCCATCGCCAGGGCACAAAACATTGGCGATTATAAATCTGGTTTTAAGAAAACGGGCAATACCATTTCATTTTTAACCACAAAGGGAGAAGTGAAATTGGAGTTCTGTACACCAGAAATCTTCAGGATCAGAACCAGTTGGAACGG
Source organism: Pedobacter sp. 01T416_2 (assembly GCF_056398925.1). Taxonomy (NCBI): domain Bacteria; kingdom Pseudomonadati; phylum Bacteroidota; class Sphingobacteriia; order Sphingobacteriales; family Sphingobacteriaceae; genus Pedobacter; species Pedobacter sp. 01T416_2. The sequence continues at coordinate 3,541 of NZ_JBFTQI010000587.1, read as the reverse complement.
TAAGTTCGAAGCCAACGAAAACCTGATGGTGATTAATTACAACTGGGCTAATGTAGTGGTTAAAGTTTCAGATAAAAAAGATCATTTCTTGCTTGCCACCTCAAAATTGGTGATTAAATTATACAAAGCGCCTTTCAGGATTGATGTTTTTGACGTCAAAGGTAAATTGCTGAGCAGCGAAGTCAATGGATCAGTAAATAAAGAAAATACGCAGGTTGGGGTAACTAAAAAGCTGCAGGCCGACGAGCATTTCTTTGGTTTTGGCGAGCGCATGGATTTTATGGATCGCCGCTTTAAAAAAGTAATGTTAAATGTTGGGCGTGGAAAAGGTTTGCCGCATGCCATTGGTGCTTATAATATACTGGAAGCCAATTATTGTCCGGTTCCGTTTTTTATGAGTACAAAAGGTTATGGTATTTTTCTGCATAATTCTTTTGCTACCGAATGGGATATGGGCGCTTCTAAAAAAGATCAGTACAGTTTTAAAGCCGCTGATGGAGAATTGGATTATTATTTCATGTACGGGCCAACTTTTCCAGCTATTTTAGATCATTATACCAGTATTACAGGCAAATCGCCGATGTTGCCACAGTTTGCTTTAGGCTTACATGCAGGTACGTACAGTGGTGGTACATGGGGCCATGAGGCACAAACTTCAGATCATTATGTGGTTGAGCTGGCAAAAAAATACCGGTCGTTAGGTATTCCGGTTGATCTGCTTTGGTTAGATTCTACCTGGCGTTTATTTGGTGAAAATGGAGGTAAAGGTGCAACTTCTTTCGAATGGAGAGAAACCTTTAAAGATCCAAAATCAATGTTCGATAGCCTTTATGCCCTGAACTATAAAATGGTTGGATTGCACCTGCGTCCACGGTTTGATAATGCCAAAAAGTTAAACCTGTTAGATCAGGCCAGAGCGCAGGGTTATACTTATCCCGAAAATGGTAAACCCGGCGAATTTGTAAACTTTTTCGATGAGAAGGCTACGCAATGGTGGTGGGATAATGGCGTGATGCGGGTAGCAAAATTGGGGGCAAAATTTCTGAAAACTGATGAAGGAAGTGCGTTTGGATCATTGGCAAATGAGAGTGAAAAAGTTGGTCCGACAGGAAAAGATGCAGAACGTTTGCACAATCTTTTTCCAATAGCCTATGCCAAAGCACCGTTTTTGGAGTTCGAAAAGTTTAATGGTTTTAGGGGATTAAATCAAACCCGGGAAGGTTATTCGGGCATTCAACGTTATCCATATATTTTTGCAGGCGATTGGCCAAGTGAATGGCAATACTTTGCTCCGGTAATTAAAGCTGGATTAAATGTTGGTCTTTCGGGTGTAGGTTCATGGGCGCATTGTATGGGCGGTTTCGAACATCAGGCCGATCCGGAGCTGTATATCCGTTGGGTGCAATTTGGGATGTTCAGTCCAATTGCACTTGTTTTTGGGATGGATCACCCTGGTTATAAAGAACCCTGGAAATATGGTGAAGATGCTTTGCGTAATTTCAAAAAATACGATCTGTTGCGTTACCGTTTATTCCCTTATATGTATACTAGTATGCATCAGCAATACGAAACAGGTTTGCCGATGATGAGGGCTTTGGTACTCAACCATCAGGATGATGAAAATGTATACGAAATAGGCGATCAGTATATGTTTGGCGACAATTTAATGGTTGCCCCGGTAACCACCAAAGGCGCCATTACCCGTTCGGTTTATTTACCGGAAGGTACCTGGTTTAACTACTGGACAAACGAAAAATACGAAGGCAAAAGTTATCACCATGTGGTAGCACCTTTAGATACCATTCCTTTGTTTGTAAAGGCGGGAAGCATTATTCCGATGCAGCCAGAAATGGCCTACAGTGGCGAAAAACCAGTTGATGTGATTACCCTGGATGTTTTTCCTTATGGAGCATCTAAATATGATATGTACGAAGACGACAATTTAAGCGCTGCATACAAAACAGGGAACTTTGCATTAACCAAGATTACTTCCTCATTAACAGCATCGGATTTAACGCTGAAAGTGGCTAAACCAACAGGTAGTTTTAAGCCAACTAAACATAAATATCTGGCTAAAATACATTGGATAGTAAAGGCAGATCCCAGTGTTGTTTCAGAAAATGGTACTAAATTAAAAGTTTTAAAAACACCAGATCAATTGGATAAAACTGAAGGCTGGTTTTATGATATAAAAAATAAGATACTTTGGATCAAATCAACTGGAGATAATAGTGCTGATTTGAGCTTTGTAGTGAATTAATGGATGGTTCGTGGAGACACGAACCACGGAGATTTGTCATTCTGAACGCAGTGAAGAATCTAAGAAATAGAACACAGGTTTAGCTAAAAAACTGAACCAGAATGTAAATGAAGAACTCAGTTTAAGTGCTTATCGGTTCGGGATTCTTCACTGYGTTCAGAATGACAGTACTAATAGTTGAAATCCTTAAAAAAATAAAATTGAAAACATGAAAATTGCATTCAAAATGAAACTTAAACCAGGTTTTGAAACAGAATATAAAAAGCGCCATGATGAGATCTGGCCAGAGTTATCTACTTTATTAAAGGAAAATGGGATCAGCGATTATTCTATCTTTTTAGATGAAGAAACCAATACACTTTTTGCGGTGCAACAACAAAACGGAAATTCCTCGCAAGATTTAGGCAGTACCCAGATTGTGCAAAAATGGTGGGCATACATGGCCGATATTATGGAAACCAATGCCGATAATTCTCCAAAAACATTCCCTTTAGAAATGGTATTCCATTTAGATTAAATTTATGCAATTACAACGATTCTTTTCTGTTCTGCTACTTAGTGCATTAATTTTTAGTTTGGCTAAAGCACAAAAGCCTGTAAAAAATACCAGCAGTTGGCCTGTTATTGAAAAGCAGATGAAACCCTGGACACGTTGGTGGTGGATGGGAAATGCTGTAGACGAACAGAATTTGAACCTGGTTTTAAAGAAATACGCAGATGCTGGTCTTGGCGGTGTAGAAATTACACCAATTTATGGCGCCAAGGGTTTTGAAAAGCAATATTTACAGTTTTTATCGCCAGAGTGGGTGAATATATTGCACCATACGGTTAATAAAGCCAATACTTTAGGCTTGGGTGTTGATATGAACACCGGTACGGGCTGGCCATTTGGCGGTCCGCAGATTAAGCCCGAAAACGCTGCTACCAAACTGATTACCCAACAATATAAACTCAAGGGGGGAGAGAAGTTAACAGAAACCATTAAAGTTAAAGAAGCGAAACAGGATTTCGCGCAGTTACAGGCTTTGACGGCTTACGGTAATAATGGTGAGGTGCTCAACCTGCTTTCTAAAGTTCAGGCAGATGGAACTTTAAATTGGTCGCCTGGTAGTGGGAGTTGGGATATTTATGCTGCTTTTGCAGGTAAAACCAGCCAAATGGTTAAACGTGCAGCACCTGGAGGTGAAGGTTTTACTTTAGATCACCTCGATAAAAATGCAGTTGATGTTTACCTGAAAAGATTTTCGGATGCTTTTGGAGATAAACCACAAGGTATTCGGT
>NZ_JBFTQI010000586.1:0-3838 GCF_056398925.1 Pedobacter sp. 01T416_2 | reverse complement strand
GGCATAGCGAACAGCCACGGGTACTTTAACCTGCGCTGCTGAAACAGTGATGCTACTTCCGGTTATGGTTGCTTTTGCAGGGTAAAATATATGGTCTGCCCCCGCTACTTCAAATAAGGCCAAATCTTTGCCAAATGAAGTTAAGCCATTTGTTACATTTTGAAACTTGATCACGGCTTTATTTTTATCAATGTTCAAAGATTCATAGTTCGGGCTTAATGCACCAAAACCTTTTATACCATAAGTTTGAGATAAGGCCAGGTAAGCCAAACGGGTTCCGCCCTGTTTTTTGTTTGCGGGATGGATTGATTTTTCCTCGCCGATATCCATTAAAACTGCCATCCCCGAATTTTGAATTTTAGTTAGGGATTTACGTTGTGCATCCCGTAAAAAGGCCGAGTTAAATTTTCCACCAACATGGTAAGGCGGCAATTGGGCATAGTTGTAGGGCGCGATTTGCGCATAATAGAAGGGAAAATCGCCATTATCCCAATTTTTTCTCCAGGAAGAAACCATCGCAGGGAACAAATCTTCGTAGCGGTCTGGACGTTCATAATTCGATTCGCCCTGATACCAAATGGCACCTTTTATGCCATAACCGATTACAGGATAAAGCATGCCATTGTATAAGGTTGTGGGCGTTCTGCTTACTTCTTTTATACTGTCGGTTTTTGAGGGGATTTTAACCTCAGGGAATGCTTTTAAATCCTCAGGCGACATCCAGGCCTCAATTGTAGAACCACCATAACTATCGTTGATGATCCCGATAGGAACATTTAACATCTCGCTTAATAAGGAACCAAAGTAATAAGCGGTTGCGCTAAAATTGGCAACGGTTTCTGGGGCAGCTAATTTCCATTGCGAAGCTTTGCTGTTTTCTTGTCGTTCGGTGATGGAAGAACGCGGAACAGTATAAAGCCTGATGTTTTTATTGGTAGATTTTAGAATGGCCTCATTTGAACCAATTATCGGCTGACTTTTAAAACCTTTCATGGGCATTTCCATGTTTGATTGGCCACCACAGAACCAAACTTCACCAATTAAAATATCCGTCAGGACAAGTTTTTCACCATCATTTAATTCAATATTATATGGGCCTCCGGCCGATGGAGTAGCAATTTTTATTTTCCATTTACCGGCCTGATCAGTAATAACAGTGTAGTGCTGTTTGTTCCAGGAGGTATTGATTTTCACCTTGGTAGCAGCTTTGGCCCAGCCCCATATGGCAACATTGCTTTGTTGTTGTAACACCATATGATCAGTAAAAATCGACGCAGGCTTTACCATGGCTGATGCGATGAGGCAACATGCGAAGTTTAGGAATATGAAGAGTTTTAGTTTCATTTTTGTTTTTTATTTTTTTAGTCGGTCGTCACCCTGAATTTATTTCAGGGTCTTAATTGTGATGCTGCTTAGCATTAAAGATGCTGAAACAAGTTCAGCATGACGCGCCCTATTACATCATCTACTCACCGGCAGCCACACCGACATTTCTGAATGCCCTCTGTTTCCCCAGGCAAAGTATGGCACCAGTTTAATTTCTGTTATTGTATTTTTATCTTCAATCGGCCTGTACAACACATTTTTCCAGTCGTTTGTCGCTACCATTTTTGCATTTCCTACTAAACTCATCATTGCAGCTCCATCTATATTAATGGGTTTGACCTCAAATTTGGTTGAAGCTGGGATGAAAGCATTAAAAATACTTTTACCAGGTAAATCTGTCGATTCGAGGCAGTAAACAATTGGTCCGCGTTTTACCGCTACCTGATTCCTGTTTTCTTCGACCAAAGGATTGGCTTCAATCAAAGTGGCATCCATAGGGAGATTTAATTCTATTACATCACCTTTTTTCCAAACGCGGCTTATTTCTGCATAAGTCCCGGAAACGGCTTTAAGATTTTCAGTTTTTCCATTGATTGTGATCTGTGCATCATGTGTCCACGACGGGATTCTCAAAAATAACGAATAAGCTTTATTCCCTATTTCTTTAATGCTGATTTTGATCTTCCCATCCCAGGGATAATTGGTTTCTTGCGACAAAGAAATTTTCTGACCATTGGTTAATGTAGTATTTAAGTTATTGCCACCATATAAATTGAACCACAATCCTTTATCTGAAGTACTGTAGGCATAATCACTAACTTCTGCGATCGTTCTGACTATGTTTGGTGGGCAGCAATTGGATAACGCGATATAAGGCACCCTATCTTTCGACCAGCGTTGTTTAAAAGGTAAATCGTCTGATTGCGCCAAAGGATTGGTGTATAAGAAGTTTTTTCCATCCAAACTGATTCCAGATAAAACGCTGTTGTGCAAAGCGAGTTCCATTACATCAGCATATTTGGCATCGCCTGTAATCTGCAACATGCGCCAGTTCCAGAGTACGTTACCAATGTTGGCGCAGGTTTCGTTATGTGCGGTAAAATTTGGCAATTGAAAATCACGACCGAAAGCCTGGTGAATTTTCTGCACATCGGCCGGATTATAGGATGTGCCATCGGGCGAAGTCCCATCGTAAAGCGAGCCACAGCCACCCGTGATGTACATTTTGTGCTGATTGACATCATCCCACATTAAATTCAATGTTTTTAAAAGAGAATCTTTACCCGTTTCGGCATATAAATCTGCTACACCCGCATAAAGGTAGTTGGCACGTACGGCATGGCCCATGGCTTTGGTTTGTTGTAGAAAAGGGATCCGATCCTGGTTATCATCGGTACCATCATTAATTTTACCTTTTATGGCAATTAAATGCTGGGCCAGTTCTAAATACCGGGGATCTTTCGTGGTGCGGTACATTTCTATCACGCCCATGTAATGCGATGGACAAATGGCGTTTCGTACCAATGTCGGTGAAGCAGATTTATAGAAATTATACAGATAATCTGTCGCTTTTTTAGCAATGTTGAGCAAAGTAGTTTTTCCGGTTGCACGATAATGGATGCAGCCAGCTGTCATTAAATGGCCTATATTGTACGATTCGAAGCTCAACCTATCCTGAAACTGGTTTTTAGACCCTGTTTTGCGCTGCTCAATCATTGCTTTGGTATAGATGTAACCATCGTCGCGTTGTGATTTACCGATTACCACAATGGCTTTATCCATCATTTCGTTCAGTTTTGGGTTTTTGGTTGAAGTGTATAAAACAGCTACAGCCTCCAAGGTTTTGTAATAATCGCCATCATGGAAAGATGGACCAGCATGTGAGCCGGTATCTAAACCTGCTGCAATTTTGAAATTTTCAAAAGCGTGACTGATCTTTGGATCGTTATAAATGGCCCACATATTGGGTACCATGGTTTCGGTGGCTACTTTAAACCGATCGGCCCAAAATCCTTTTGTCCAGGTTACATCAGTCATATTGATGCTGTGCAATTTCGCGTAAGGCGAATTTGACGTATTTACCAAAGCTTTGTCTTGTGCTTTAGCGCTTAACGTTAGAAAAAGCGTTACGCAAATAATTACCTGAAGTCGTAGAGTCTGCARGGCAAAATTTTTGGTTATATGGAGTAGCTTTTTCATTATTTTTTAGTTTTTAAACTGCAAATGCTTCTTGTTTTGGTGTTATTAATCTAATTTATTGCCAAAAGTCCTTAGATTCTGAAGCGTAGGTAATGGCCTGATCATTATTTTCTTTGTATTTTTCTTTAAGATTTTTTCGGAACCCAATAATGTTGTAGTTTCCGTTCTCACTCCTGTTAAAAGATTAAATACAGTCTCGGTTGTCGAATTTTTCCCATCATAAACGACACTAGAGACTTTAATCAACTGAAAAACTCCATTTTTGTAGATGAATTTATACTCAAAGCGAACATCATTTTTTTCAGTGTTCATT
>NZ_JBFTQI010000585.1:0-5590 GCF_056398925.1 Pedobacter sp. 01T416_2 | reverse complement strand
GTATATGGCCAAAAACAAATCAAAAATTTTATCGCGGATAGACATTTTAGAAAACGTTTGGGACATCGACTTTAACCTTGGCACCAATGTGGTTGATGTTTATGTTAATTATCTTCGCAAAAAAATAGATAAAAATTCCGATCAGAAACTCATTCACACTGTGGTAGGCTTGGGTTACATATTAAAAGAAAAATAAATGGAGATAGCCAAGAAAATCACTTTACTTTTCGCCATTTTATCGGCAATTATTATCTCCTTATTAAGTGGTTTTGTTTGGTATTTTTCTAACGACTTCGCCTTTGAAGATTTTTATAAACGTTTAGAGGCCAGGGTTAATATTGCTGCCCAGATTAAATTGTACGAAGACGAAAACAATAAGGTTTACGCTAAAATGCGTAACCAATACCTTGAGCGCCTGCCTTCAGAAAAAGAGTATATCATTGAAGCTGGAAAACCAACCAATAAATTGGACCGAGAGCTACCAGCTAGTTTTTATAACCGCATAAATGCCGGATATGTAGCACGCTATCGTGTTGAGAATCACTTTTACGCTGGAAAAATCTTTAAAAATCCACATAAAGGATATATAGTGATTGTTTCTGCAAATGATCCTTTCGGCTTTCGGGAGCTAAAAGACCTGCAAAGAATCCTGATTATTGGCTTTTTTCTTTCTGTTGTTTTATCTTTTGTAGTTGGCKGGAAATTTTCTAATTACATGTTAATGCCCTTAAGAAATATAATTAAGAGCGTAAAAAAGATAAAAGCAGAAAATTTGCACTTAAGACTGGATGTAAAAGAAGGCAACGATGAAATGTCGCAGTTGGCCCAAACCTTTAACAATATGCTTAACCGTTTAGAAACGGCTTTCGAAACACAAAATAACTTTATCAGCAATGCTTCGCATGAATTAAGAACACCTTTAACTATTATTAGTGGCGAGGTTGAACTAGCGATGAAAACCGTTGAAGATAACCCTAAACAACACAAAGCTTTATCTAAAATTAAAGACGAGGCAGAAAGATTAGAGCATATCTTAACCAGTTTACTGGGTCTGGCACAATCTGGATTTAATGGAAAAAACCAACCCTGGGAAGAGGTACGGATGGACGAATTGTTATGGGAAATTAAAGAATCAGTTAACCAGGTACATCCCAACAGTAAAATAGAAATCGACTTTACCAAACTCCCTGATGATGAAGAATTACTAACCCTGCGGGTAAACAAAAACCTGATTAAGCTTGCCATCAGCAATATTGTAAACAATGCCTGTAAATACTCAAATGAGAATCTGGTAAGCATTAGTATCGAAAGCAATGCTAATATGCTCTCAATTGCTGTAACAGATAGGGGAATCGGAATACCGCAAACAGATATACAGCATATATTCGAACCCTTTTATCGTGCATCTAATACCAATGATTTTAAGGGATATGGCGTTGGCTTACCGCTTTCATTGAATATTATCCGTTTACACCGAGGTAGTATTGCTATTAAATCGCAGGAAGGGGTTGGTACTGAGATTAAGGTTTTATTGCCGACGAAAAGTTAGTTCGTTTTAATGGTTAATTGTTTAAATCGTTAAAACTGGTTAACTGTTACTAGTCTAATGGTACAATTAACCGATTAACCAGTTTATACAGTTAACCAAACTTACAGCCACTCCAAAAGGTAGTACACTCTAATCTCATTCTAATCTTACTCTTATTTCGCTATAATAACATCACGCTAAACTTGTATAAATAATTTTCCTTTAAATTATCGGATTCTATAACCGATATGTTAATGTTGAGTCGCCGCAGCCGCGATTACGAAAATGTTAGCGACGAATTTTATCAGCAGATAAATCAGGCCAAGGCAAAATACCCTAGTCAGATCAATGCCATTGGAATCGAATATTTTTACGGAAGTACAGTAGCCGCTTTCAAAAACTTTATCGAAGCTTTTGATGTAGAGCGCATTGCCTACTTGAAAGAATACAATTTTACGCCGATCAACAAGTATAGCATCGACCCTAAAATATTAACAGAACGTGCAGGCTGCGAAGTAATTCAATTAAATACATTAACTGTTCATGCCAGTGAAAATTTAATTGACACAAAAATATACGAAACACAGTTGCAAGAAGCAAACGCTTAATTATCACATTTTAAACTTTATACTATGCTGTTACGAAATAATATTCCGCTCACTTATATATTCGGAAAGATCAAAAAAGAACTCCTGTTTGTTATTGGCTACTCTATAGGTATTGTGGTATTGTATGAAAACTTTCATGTTACACGCATTTCCATTCCTGTAGCTGTACCAGCGCTGCTGGGAACAATCATTTCACTTCTATTGGCGTTCCGGTCTAACCAGGCTTACGATAGATGGTGGGAAGCCAGAATTCTTTGGGGTGCTATTGTTAACGATTCTAGAACCCTGTCGCGCCAGATATTATCTTTTGTAGAAAATCCTTATGGTTTAGATGAGGTTGAGGCATTTAAAGAACGTTTTATAAAAAGGCAGATTGCCTGGTGTTATGCCTTAAGTCAATCGCTAAGAGGTTTTAACCCACGCAAAGGTTTGGAAGAATACCTGTGTGCAGAGGAAATCGCTTTTATTAAAAAACGTAAAAATGTAACTACAACAATATTGGAGTTACACGCCATGGACTTAAAAAAGGCATTGCAAGAAGGCTGGATCAATAAATATCAGCAAATAGAAATCGATAAAACCATTACAGCTTTATGCAACCACATGGGCGGATCGGAAAGAATAAAAAACACCGTTTTTCCGGTTACTTATAGCAAATATATTAACATGTCTATCCATCTATTCATCGTGTTACTGCCTTTTGGCTTAATTGAATACTTTGGTTACATGGAAGTTCCATTAGTGGTTGCCATAGCTGCCTTCTTCCTATTAGTAGAAAAAATGGCGGTGCATCTTCAGGATCCTTTTGAAAATAAACCTACAGATACCCCGACAACAACAATTTGCCGAACTATCGAAAGAGATTTGTGCCAAATGCTGGATGACAATAAAATATACGAGGACAAACCTCAAACCGAACTGGCACCTGTAGGGTCATATTACATTCTGTAATAATCATTGCCATAAAATAATCTCATCCATTGAGATGGTTAGTTAATCAAAATGTACTTGTACTGGATAGCACAGTCATTTTGAAAGGTTTATAGTAATACAAAGCCATTCGTAAACAGAATGGCTTTGTTTTTATATTGCTAAATTAATTTACGACTACAGTGTGTGTTCCATCTGGATTAACAATTATTGATGTGCTTCCATTATTAATTACAGTAGAATGTGTTGCGTTAGGATTTACAATAACAGATGTACTCCCATTATTGATCACAGTAGAATGTGAACCGTTTGGATTAACAATAGTAGATGTGTTGCCGTTTTTGATCACCGTTGAGTGCGTGCCATCCGGATTAACTATTGTTGCCATATTCCCGTTATTTACCACAGTTGAATGAGTTCCATTGGCATTAACAATGGTAGAAATATGTCCGGGGCTACTAAAAGCTGAATGTGTAACATAGGGATGCATTGCTATTGAGGTCTTATAATCCATTGAAGATTTTAGCTTAGGGATAACCTTCAATTTCAACAATTGAGTCGCTGGACGCGTCTTTTGACTTTTACGCTGTGATTGCGCACTAACTATTATCGAGCCCGATAATAGCAGTAAAATAATTCCTGCTTTTTTCATTTTGATTTTATTTGTGTGTAAATAAATTTACAAAATAAAACGCGACACATTCATAATATAGCAATAAATTAATAGCCTATTTTCGGGCGAAGTCAGATGTTTCCATCTGACTTATGACAATTAAATTTATCCAAACTAGAAAAATTCAATATAGTGTAAGGTGGTAACATCTTACACCACGATCCAACAAAAAACCCTCTCCAAGTTTAATCTTGAAAAGGGTTCATTTATTTTGATATCAGCTTTTTCTTTGAGCGTTCAGCTCAATTAAGCATCAATTTTCGCATATTTTGCATTACGCTCAATAAACTCTCTACGTGGAGCAACTTCATCGCCCATTAACATAGAGAAAGTGTGATCGCATTCTGCAGCACTTTCAATAGTAGCCTGTAATAAAGTACGTGTAGCTGGGTTTAAAGTAGTATCCCAAAGTTGTTCTGCGTTCATCTCACCCAAACCTTTGTAACGTTGAATGTGTACGCTGTCTTCTTTACCATTACCTTTAATACGTTGTACAGCTGCATCGCGTTGTACATCATTCCAGCAATATTCGAAATCTTTACCTTTTTTAACCTGGTAAAGCGGTGGCGATGCAATGTAAACATAACCTGCTTCGATTAATGCCCTCATATAACGGTAGAAGAATGTTAAAATCAAAGTGGTAATGTGAGAACCATCAATATCCGCATCCGTCATAATTACGATTTTGTGGTAACGTAATTTAGTTAGGTTTAATGCTTTATCATCTTCTGGCGTACCAATACTCACACCGATAGCGGTAAACATGTTTTTGATCTCATCATTCTCATAGATTTTGTGCTCCATCGCTTTTTCTACGTTCAAGATTTTACCTTTTAGTGGTAAAATAGCCTGAATATTTCGATCACGACCTTGTTTAGCGGTACCACCCGCCGAGTCACCCTCTACCAAATAAATTTCACATTTTTCAGGATCACTGTCTGAGCAATCGGCCAATTTCCCAGGCAAACCAGAACCACCCATTACACTCTTACGTTGAACCATCTCACGCGCCTTACGTGCTGCAGCACGGGCCGTAGCAGCTAAGATCACTTTGTTAACGATCATTTTAGCCTCTTTCGGATTTTCTTCCAAATAAGCACCTAAAGCTTCACCAACAGCAATATCAACCGCACCCATTACCTCGGTATTACCCAATTTGGTTTTGGTTTGGCCTTCAAATTGAGGTTCTTGTACCTTWACCGAAACCACAGCTGTTAAACCTTCTCTAAAGTCATCACCGGTGATTTCCATTTTCAGGTTTTTCAATAGGCCAGATTTATCGGCGTAACTTTTCAGCGTACGTGTTAAACCTCTACGGAAACCTGCAATGTGTGTACCTCCTTCATGTGTATTGATGTTGTTTACATACGAGTGCACATTTTCTGAGTAGCTATCGTTGTACTGAAAAGCCAGCTCAACCGGAACGCCATTTTTAATACCATCGATATAAATCGGTTCTGGTAAAAAAGATGCACGTGTTCCATCTAAAAATGTAACAAACTCTTTTAAGCCACCTTCTGATTCAAAAACTTCTGATAAAAAAGTACCATCATCCAATTTCTCACGCTCATCAGTTAGGGTTAATCTAATTCCTTTATTCAGGAAAGCCAACTCACGTAAACGACCAGCTAAAGTATCGTATTTATATTCAGTAGTTTGTGTGAAAATGGTAGCATCTGGACTAAAAGTTACAATGGTACCGCGTTTATCGGTTTCACCAACTTCTTTAACATCGTATAAAGGTTTACCGATATTATATTCCTGCATCCATATTTTACCTTCGCGGTGAACTTCGGCTTTTAGATGTGTAGATAAAGCGTTAACGCAACTTACCCCCACACCGTGTAAACC
>NZ_JBFTQI010000584.1:0-3854 GCF_056398925.1 Pedobacter sp. 01T416_2 | reverse complement strand
ATCATAGACTCCGTAAATGTCAAATAATTTTTTCTTTGAATGTAACGACCCAGGATGTGAAACAGTCATTTCTTTAAGAAATAAAGGCCACTGCCAGGGGAAGCCCCCTGTCCTAATAATTTTCCCTTTGAGATCAATCATTTGTCTTTTGGAAGAAACGTATTCTAAAGAATCCAAATTAGACTGCATTGCTAAAAAATTTTGATATTTTGACAACGCTGTTGGTAATAATATATCATCTGCACCCAAAAACATTATCCAATCTCCGCTAGCTCTTAAAACGCCTTTATTCCATGCATCATAAATACCCTTATCTGGTTCGCTGATCCATTCGGTTATATAATTTCTATATTTATTTATAATATCCATTGTATTATCTTTCGAACAACCGTCAACAATAATGAATTCAAAATTATCACTATCTTGAATTATAATACTTTGTATTAAAGACTCAAGTGTTTTTCCTGCATTATATGTTGCCGTTATTATAGAAATTTTGTTCATCAATTTTATTATTTAGTCATTTGATTTACTAGATTATTGGGCAGATATCATTCCCCAAATTATAGCTTAACTTTTTATTTCTAACCGAAATTACCTTTGCAGGAATTCCACCGACTACTGTGTAAGGCTGAACATCTTTTGTCACCACAGAACCTGCTGCTACAACAGCACCGTATCCAATTTTAACTCCTGGAAGAATAACCGCTCTGGAACATATCCAACAATAATCTTCAATAACTACACGATCTCCTATGGTATCGAAAAATTCGCTATTGTAATCGTGATGTAATGTCCATATCATAACATCATTGCTTAAGTTTACATTAGAACCAATTATCAGACCTTTTCTTGCATCAAGCAATGCATTGTGGCCGATTAATGTGCTGTTACCAATTTCCAATTTCCATGGACTTCTGATTTCAAAACCTCTATAAAGCCCAACCTTTTTGCCGATTTTTGCGCCTAAACACCTCATTAACAAAATTCTTAAATTATGGAAGGGTAAAAGTGCTATAGCTCCACAAAAAATGTATACTGCTGCGAAAGCATACTTCATAAAAGTGGTTTTCATATTTTCCATTTACTAATTAAGTTAATTTAATTGATTGTTTACCGGTTATCTTATTGAGCTTCTGCTCAAAYATTATTGCCGAGAAAGGGAACATTAAAAAAAATGATGTGTAGGTTATCGGTTCAGCAAAGAAAGTAAAACATAATATAATAAAGAAAACTATACGCTCTAGCTTTACACCAACAAATTTATTCTTATAAAAAAGAATAAATAAAAGCAATCCAGCTGGTAATCCAAACCAAGCAAATACATCCATTATCCCATTAACAAATCCTCCAGAAATTGAGCCAATAATATCTAGAGTTCTGGCCCCAAAAAGTCTGACTTCGATAGCAGTAACATATGGTTTAGTAAAGAGATAAGATTCGTTAAATAAGCCATGTCCCATTAGTGGTTTTTCCTTTATAAGCTCCCATCCAATATAGAAATCTCTATAACGAGCGAGACCTGAAAGGTTTTCGCCTCCAAGTTTATCATTAATGTTCTCGAGTATAAAAACTAAAAAACTAGAAAAAAATACGGTAAGCCCCACTAACGTCATCACAAATTTCTTTCTTGTTTTAAGATTTGATAGTACAAAGTATAAGTAGTTTACTGCTAAACAAAAATATCCCGATGTAGAATATGTTGTCAACACAGTTATTACTATGATTAGCAAAAACCAATCTGGCCGACGCGTTCTAATGGCATAAAACAAAAAAATGTTCAACATTAATTGCAACAGCCCCGGCTCCCAAAGAATCCCCGTATTTCTAGCAACATCATTATTATCAACAGTTACATAGAAACAAAACATAAATGTCCTGTAAGGATAATTGAAAGAAACTTCTTGAAATAGTACGGGTATCGTTAAATATAATAGATAACCAGCCAATGAGTGTAAAAAAATGAAGTGTAAACACCGAATAAAATCATTTTGCAATCTATAAATACCGGCTTTTTTATACGATAACAAGAATATATAGGTCTCTATAACCAAACAACATTGGAAAATTAAATTAGATAATTCAAACGCGGGATTGACGCTAAAATTAACTATTAAAAACAATAATATTCCACAAATAATGAGAAGGTGTTTTGCTGTAAGATATTGAAACCCATTCCGAGCAAGAAAAAGCACAACAACAGCGATTATGGTTCCCTTTTTTTCAAAAATAGGTATTCCACAACTTTGAAAAATTATTAAAAAAAATACAATTGCCCCAGGTGTTAATGTGGGCAATAACTCTCTAAAAAATGTTTTTCTAAGCATATCCTTTAATAGAATTATATGCAGATAAAATATTTGCAGAAAAGGCATTGTATGAAGATTTTTCTAATGCTGTATTTCTACAGTTTAAATCCATTAGTTTTTTTTCCTCTGGATTCATTTCTAATATGTTTCGAATTCCATTCATTAATCCTTCGACATTGAATATCGGAACCTTAAACCCATTGAATCCATTTGTTATCATTTCATTTGCATTGCCCGTCTCAAAAGCGACTACCGGAACACCAGACATGAGCGATTGTATAGTCATCATTGGTCCCGCGTCCTCAATGGAGGGGCAAATAAATAGATCCACTGCCCTAAATGCTATGGGTAAATCCTCCTGACTTAGCCACCCTAATTGAAAAATAGGATAAGGAATCATTTCCTGTATGTTATCTTTTATGGCTCCGGCCATAACTATTACAATCCTATCATTCAAAGTTTCATCAGATGAATTCTTCAGTAGTTGCAGCGCTTCAATGAGAAAAAGCATTCCTTTTCTCCTTTCAGTTAAGGATAGCGCTCCAAAAAAAATTATCTTTTTATCAAGTGGCAACAGAAATTTACTCCTTGATTTTTCGACATCCCCTGGGTAGAAAAGATTTTCATTGATCACCAAATCAATGTTAAATTTATTTTTTCCCTTGTACAAGAAGCTTTTATTGATTACACTCAACATATATTTCCCACCAATGGGATAAATCTCTGTTTTATCAATAAATTCTTTCTTGTAATTCATATTTTTAAATGTAGCATCATGGGGATCATTCGAATATAATCCAGGGCAATTCCCGCACAGCTTCGTGAACCCCTCACAATCCCAAAAATAGTGGCAGCCTCCCGTAAGAGGATCCATATCTACGGGGAATAAAATAACAGGCGCTCTTGTCTTATTATATAGCTCGTAGATATTCTCTTCGTTGAGAAAAAAATGAGGGAACAGATAAATGATTAAATCTGGTTTTTTAGAAATTTTTGACAAAACATTTTTTGTAGAAATTTTCTTCTTAGAATAGCTCAGATCAAAAATATAATAATCAAAGTTTGATTTAATCTTCTTGCCAAAAAGTGCAAATATTTTATTTTTAAGCTTAACCAGCTTTGATTCGAATTGATTATAAACAGATTTTACTCCAGGTTCAAACTTAGGGTCATAGAATTTGGTAATCAATTCGGCATAGTGGCCTTTTTGATTTAATGAATTGATGATATCAAGAGCAAGAATCCCTGAATGAGAATATGGCGGGGTCCCCGACAAAAGTAGAATATTAAGTTTCTTACTCATTCCAAATTCCTTCCGCTTTACCTTTCAATATTTTATTCACCTGCATAGGAGCCCACCAAGCTGTACTTACCAAAGGTAACAAAGATTGGCCCCAAATTAACCCTGCTAGCCCAAAATGCCGACCAACGTAAAGTGATAATGGAATGTTCAAAAGCGCTATTATTATAGCGCTGATTAATTGGATCTTTAACTTTCCAATTCCATTTAACAATTGGGAGTGCAAGCTTCCCCAAGTATTCACG